>JAODMV010000364.1 GCA_025464875.1 Arthrobacter sp.
GTCGCACCGAGGGCCTCTCCCCGTTCGCCTAGCGAGGACATGGCGAGGGTGTTCGTCTCCCCGATGACGTGCACCGCGTGGCGGAGCAGGCCCCGACGGATCGGGTCCAGCAGCAGCTCGCCGAGCCCAGCCAGCGGACCGCCCACCACGATGACTTCGGGGTTGATCAGGTTGGCGACATTGCCCAGGGCGCGGCCGACGGCCAGGCCGGCGTCGTCCACCACGCGGAGCGTCGCGGGGTCCCGCTCCAGGGTCTTCCGGACGATGTCCCCAGGCGTGAGGGGCTTGTCCTCGCCGCGGCCCAGGAGTTCGATCATGGTGGTGGTGGAGGCGATGGTTTCCAGGCAGCCCCGGTTTCCGCAGCGACAGATGAGACCCTGTTCGTGGATGGTGGCATGGCCGATCTCACCCGTGATGCCCACGTTGCCGTAGTAGGGACTGCCGTTGAGAATCAGCCCGGCGCCGATACCGGAACCGACCTTGAGGAACATCAGATTGTCGACGCCGCTGTGCGGCCCCCATGTGACTTCGGACAAGGCGCCCAGATTGGCGTCGTTGTCCAGGAAGATCGGCAGGTCCAGGGCTTCTTCCAGGCGCTGCAGGATGTTGATGCCCACCCATTCGGGCAGGATCGCCCCTTGGGCCACGGTCCCCGTGCGGCGGTCGACCGGCCCCGGGATGCCGACGCCGGCGCCCACCAGGGAGCTGCGTTCCACTCCGCTTTCGAGCAGCAGCCGGTCCAACACTGATTCGGCGGCCGAGATGCCGTCCTCGGCGTGGTGGCCCAGGGGCAGCAGTACCGATTCCTCGGCGATCACGTGGTAGCTGAGCGAGGCCAGGACCACCCGCAGATGCCGTCGGCCGAAATCGATCCCGACGGCGACGGCTCCGTTGCTGTTGAGCCGGACGTTCAGGGCGCGCCGCCCGGAGCTGGTGATCGGTTCGGTGGAAGCCAGTCCGGCGTCCTGCATGATCTTGACGATGTTCGAAACCGTGGCCGTGGACAGGCCCGTCTGCCGTGCCAGTTCCGCCTGCGTGGATGGGCCGGCCAAAAGGCATTCAATGATCCGCTGCTGGTTGAGGTGCCGGAGAGCGGACTGTGAGCCGGGGTTTTTCGTGCGACTCCTCATCGAGCGCGTCGGTGCTGGCATGCTAAGAAGAGTGCCGCATCCCCGCCTTGTAGTCAAGAAGTTAACGCAACGTCGAGCGCGTCCGCGTCCGCGGACGCGCGGGCGTTCCGTCCCGCGGTCGGGTTCTTCCGGTGGAAATGCACCGCGCCCACTCTGCGTCCCCTGGCTACGCTGGACACGAAGAGAGTCCCCAGCGTCCTGCGGGAGTCCCCGGGAGATTTTGAGGTGGTAAAGGTGCTGCTGGCCCTACTGCAGGCGAACTCCGCCGTGCTGGATGTGCAGGCCAACTGTGCTGCGGTGGATGAGGCGGCGCGGAAGGCGGCCGCTGCCGGCGCGCAGCTCCTGCTCACCCCGGAGCTGTTCCCGGTGGGCTACGCGCCCCGCAGGGTCCGGGCCGAACTTGACCCCGGCACCCTCCCGTCCCTCCGCCAGGCCCTGGCAGACATCGCCCGCCGGCACGGCATTGCGCTGGTTTACAGCCTCCCCGCACTCACCGAGGACGGGGCGTGGCAGATCACGGCCACGCTCGTCGACGAGCACGGGACGGAACTGCTCAACTACGCCAAGGTGCATCTCTTCGGCCCCGAGGAGCGCGAGGCGTTCGTCGCAGCCGGATCGGCTCCCGGCGTCGTGGATTTCCACGGGGTCAAAACCTCAATGGTGATTTGCTATGACATTGAATTTCCCGAGTCCGTCCGCGCCGCCGCGGTGCGCGGGGCCGAACTGCTGCTGGTCCCGACGGCGCTCGCCGAGGGATTTGACGCCATACCGCAGGTGCTGATCCGGGCGCGGGCGCTCGAGAACCAGCTGACGGTGGCCTACGCCAACCATTCCGGCGCCGAGCAAGGCTCTACCTTCCTCGGCGGCAGCGTCATGGCGGCCCCGGATGGCTCCCTGCTGGCGGCGGCCGGAGCCGGGACCGAACTGCTCTTCGCCGAGCTGCCGGCGTCCGCCGCAGAAGGCGCAGACGGCGCCGGGGATGTGGCGTATCTGCGGGACCGCCGGCCGGAGATCTACCGTTCGTGGGGCAGCTGAACGGCTCCGGGATCCGCAGCGTCCGGCCGGGCGACGAGCTCGTCCGTGTACTGGAGCGCAATCCAGAGTTCCGCGCGGGTCCGGGCCTGGTTGAGGTCCGTCCCCAGCAGCTCCGCGAGTACGCCGATCTGGCGGCGGACCAGAGTGGCGGCCCTGAGCCACGAGGAATACCGTGAACTATCCGGCCGGAATCTTTCCGCCACGACATCAACCCCGGAACCGATGAAGGCAGACAACCCATGACCATCGCCACCGAACTGCCGGCCCCCGAACCCCCGTCCACCGGCACGGGCACCGCCCCCACGGGCACCGCCCCCGCGGGCGCCGCCGAGGCCCAAGCGCCGATCACCATGCTGAACCCGGATTTCCCCTTCAGCTACGACCATTACTTGGCCCATCCGGACGGTCTGGGCTTCGTCCCGCCCGCGCTGTACGGGACGGAAGTCGCCGTCGTCGGCGCGGGGGTCTCCGGGCTCGTCACCGCCTACGAACTGATGAAGCTGGGCCTGCGCCCGGTGGTCTACGAGGCGGACCGGATTGGCGGCCGACTCCGGACGGCGGCCTTCCCCTCCGCGCCCGGTGTGGTTGCCGACCTTGGAGGGATGCGCTTCCCGGTCTCCGGCCGGGCTTTCTACCACTACGTGGAACTGCTCGGGCTCGAGACCCAGGAGTTCCCCAACCCCCTGACGGCGGCGACCTCCAGCACCGTGATCGAGCTCGCGGGGCAAAAGCACTACGCCGCCACCGCCGCGGACCTCCCGCCGTTTTTCCTCGAGGTGGCCGATGCCTGGAAGGCCGCCGTCAACGACGGCGCCAAGTTCGCTCAGATGCAGGCCGCCATCCGCGCCCGGGACACCGCCCGGATCAAGAAGCTCTGGAACGAGCTCCTCCCGCTGCTGGACGAGCAGACGTTCTACGGCTTCATCGCCGGCAGCGAATCGTTCAAGAAGGCCGGCTTCGCGCACCGCGAGGCCTTCGGGCAGGTGGGGTTCGGCACCGGCGGCTGGGACACCGACTTCCCCAACTCCATCCTTGAAATCCTGCGCGTCATCTATACCGACGCCGATGACCAGCACCGCCTCATCACCGGCGGCGCGCAACGGCTTCCCGAGGCGCTCTGGCACCATGCGCCGTCGGGCATGGCCCACTGGCCGGACGGCACCTCCCTGGCGTCACTGCACGCCGGCGCCCCGCGCGGCGCCGTGGACCGGATCGCCCGCGAGGGGAGCGGCGACTTCCGCGTCCGGGAGCGCTGGGGCCGGGAGTCGATGTATCCGGCGGTCGTGACCACGTGCCAGTCCTGGCTCCTGTCCACCCGCATCCACACCAAGGAAGCCCTTTTCCCCGCTGAACTGTGGACCGCGATCGAGCGCTCGCACTACATGCAGTCGTCCAAGAC
>JAODMV010000366.1 GCA_025464875.1 Arthrobacter sp.
TCTGGGGCTGCCGGACCGGGACGGTTTCGGCGTCTGCCGGGACCTGCGGAGCCTTTTGCCTGGCGCGGTGATTGTGGTCCTGACGGCACGGCGGGAGGTCATGGACGTGGTCTCCGGGCTGGAGTCCGGCGCCGATGATTACCTGACCAAGCCGTTCCGTGTCATCGAGCTGCTGGCCAGGGTCCGGGCGCATCTGCGCCGGACCGGCGGGTCCGTCACCGGCACGGATGGCGCCCCGTCGGTGCTCGTGCTGGGGTCGTTGAGGATTGACGCCGGGGCGCGGCGGGCGGCCGTCGGAGAGGTGGAAGTGCCGTTGCGGGCGCGGGAATTTGATCTGCTGCTCAGACTCGGGCGGGAGCCGGGACGGGTCGTGAGCCGCGAGACGCTGATGGCTGATGTCTGGGACGTCAACTGGTTTGGTTCTACGAAGACCCTCGATGTGCATGTGGCGTCGCTGCGGAGCAAGCTTGCCGCGGCAGGGCCTGGTGCCGGGGGCTCTCCGGTGATCAGTACCGTGCGGGGACGCGGGTACCGGCTGGAGGACCCGGGCCGTTCCGGCACGTGAGTGCCGCGAGATGGGGCGTAGCGGGTCAGGGTTCCCGCAGGGCATCGACCGCGGGGAGGCGCCGGGCCCGGAGGGCGATCAGGTCGGCGGCCAGGATGCCCGCGACGGAGGCGGCCAGCAGGAGGGCCAGGTACGGGCCGGGGATGGCGGGTGCCGCGGGGGGCGGGTCGAAGACGCCGCTGAGTACGGCGATGAGCATCGCGGAGAGCGCCCAGCCCGCGGCGGCTCCGGCCGTGATGCCCGCGGCGGTGGTCACGGCTCCTTCGCTCAGGACGAATCCGCGCAGTTGGGCTTTGGTG
This sequence comes from Arthrobacter sp., assembly GCA_025464875.1. Lineage (GTDB taxonomy): Bacteria > Actinomycetota > Actinomycetes > Actinomycetales > Micrococcaceae > Arthrobacter. The sequence continues at coordinate 865 of JAODMV010000366.1, forward strand.
GCGCCGAGCACCGTGGCGATGGCGAAGGTGCGCCGTCGTTCGACGAGTCCGAGGGCGGTCAGCAGGCCGCCGGCCGCGAGGGCCAGGACCAGTGCGAAGCTCAGTTCGAGCCGGGTGAGGCCGGTGAGGTCTACGGCGGTCAGGCTTGAACCGACGCCCGAGCGGGCCGTGTCGATGCCGGTCACGGTGACCGTGGGCCCGAGTTTCCGGGAGATCCCGGCGGCCACGGAGGCCACGTTCCGGCCTCCGGTGTTGATCAGGATGGTGCTGTTGGCCCCGTCGTGGGTGGCCTGGGCAATGTAGCCGGCGTTGGCGACCAGGAAGCTGTCCTTGGGTGCGGTGGGGAATTCGGTGACGACGCCGATGTAGCGGAAGTGGACGGGTGTGAGCTGGTGTGTGGCGGCGTCCTGCAGCCGCAGGGTCAGGGTGTCTCCGATCTTTAACTGGAAGTCTGTTGCCGTTTCGGCGCTGACCAGGATGCCTTGGGGGTCGGCGGCGAGCCGGTGCATCATTTCTGCGGCGCTGCCGCCCTGGAAGTATGCGTCCTGCAGGGCTGCGGCCGGGGCGATGGTTGCGGCGTTGACCCCGTACAGGTCCTGGAGGTCGGCTCCGACGTAGGCGTAGCGGTGCTGCAGTGCTTCGACGGATTCTGCCCCGGGCGTGCCGGCGATGGCCGGCATGATGCCGGCGTCCAGGCTGCTGCCCGCCGCCGCGGTGACCGCAATGTCGGCGCCGTTGGTCAGCCTGGCATCGACCTCGGCCTGCTGCTGGTAGGTGGCGTTGAAGGTTGCCGTGGAGGCGGCGAACGCCACGGCCAGGGCCAGGACGAGGACGGCCTGGCTGATCGCCGTCCGCTGGCGGTCCATTCCCGCGGCCACGGTGGGTGCCAGATTCCCGGCCAGCGGCCGGATGAATGCGGCGGTTGCCCGCCGGCGGCGCAGGAGCAGGTCCATGACGCGGCGGATCAGCAGGCCTGTGCCGATCCAGAGCAGGGCCGGGCCCAGGAAAGCCCAGTAGTCGACGGAGATGGAGGGGACGCCCTCGGGGGCCAGAACCAGCTTGTAGCCTGTCCTTGTCGTTCCCAGAAAGGCCAGCAGAGCCGCGGCCAGGAGTATCAGGTCAAGGCCGGTGCGCAGCCACCAGGGGGTGCGGGCGCGGCCCAGCTGCAGACGCGCGCCGGCGACCGTGCTCGTCCGGTAGTCCCGCAGGGCCGGGGCGAGGAGTGCCGCGGCGGAGATGAGGATGCCGGCGGTGAAGGCGCCGGCGGCCCAGAGGACGGAGCCGGCGGTGGAGGCCCCGAAAGCGGCGGACCCGAAGGCTGCTGCACCGATCAAGGCCGCTGCGCCGAGCCCGGCCAGACCTCCGGCCGCGCCGGCCAGGGCAGCTTCCAGGACCGCCACCCGGGCGACTTGGGCTGCGGTCGCGCCCCGGGCGCGCAGCAGCGCCTGCTCCCGGCGGCGGCGCGCGGTCCCGGTCCCGGCGATGCTGATGCTCAGGATTCCGGCCAGCACGGCGCCGGGCAGGCCGAGGAAGAGGAACAACACGGTGGAGTATGCGGCGTCGCTGCGGGCCGCGTCCAGGGCTGCCCCGAGGTTGTTTCCCACGGTCCCGGATCCTGCCAGTGCGACCTCCAGATTGCGGGCCGCGCCGCCGACGGTGATGAAGGCCTCCGCCGGGTCAGGCGGCAGATCCCCGGAGCGGTGGACGTGGATCTGTGTTGCTACAAGGTCGGGGCGGGACGCTGACAGGGCGGCCGTGACCGTGTCGAACGTGCCGGAGGGCAACAGCACGATGTTGTCCGGGGGCGCCGCAGGCTGGGACTGCGGCGGTGCGCCCACTTTCTGAAACAGTGAGTTGGCTTGCGGGAGATCCACGACCCCCGCAACGGTGACGGTCTGTGGCGCCGTTCCGGCCAGCCGGATGGAGATGCTGTCGCCGGGCCTGATATGGAGGTTCGCGGCGGTTTGCTGGGCGATCAGGACGCCGGTGCCGGGGCCGGCTAGGGTGCGGATCTGGCGGGGAAAAGTTGCGGCGTAGCCCGCCGGGATGCCCAGGACGATCCCGGGCCCGGTGCTCTGCGTGGAACCGCCGGCGGCGCTTTGAAAGCCTTCCGTCCGGGCATACCCGACGGGCAGGGCACTTTTGACGCCGGGTGCCGCGGCAACGGTTGACAGGGCGGCCTGGATGTCGGAGCCGTGGCTGAGCTCCACCTGCCAGTCCACCGACACTGCCTGCGCGGCGCGGGCGGTCATGGAGGCCTGCGCGGCGGTCAGGAAGGAACCCAGGCTGGCCACCAGGGCGACCGCGACGGCGATTCCGGCCGCAGTGCCCAGCAGGCGGGCGCTGCGGCGGATACCCAGCCCGTGAAGCCAGAGAGCAATCATGGTGCCACCTGCTCGTCCTTGTGCCTCAGTCCGCCGTCCTGCATCTGCCATCTCTCCTCCAGCATCCCGGCGATCAACGGATCGTGTGTGGAGACCACCAGTGCGGCGTCGAGGGAGTCCGCGGCCTGGATCAGAACCTCGATGACGCGGGTCCCGGTGGCGTGGTCGAGCTGGCCGGTGGGCTCATCGGCCAGGATCAGGCGCGGTGCGCAGGCCAGGACACGGGCGACGGCGGCCCGTTGTGCCTGGCCGCCGGATAGTTGCTCGGGAAGACTGGATTCCAGCCAGTCGATTCCCACCAAGGCCAGGGCATCGTGGGCCGCCGCTCGGGCCGGGATTTCCGGGGTCCCGGCCAGGATCAGGGGCAGGGCCACATTCTCCAGGACATCCAGGGCCGGGATGAGGCTCGGGCTTTGAAAGACCAGCCCCACCCGGCGGAGGCCCGCCGGCTGTTCCGCCGCCACCAGCTCCCCCTCGATAGATCCGGACGTCGGCCGGACAAGCCCGGCCAGCAGGTGCAGCAAGGTGGATTTCCCCGACCCGGACGGTCCCGTCACGGCGACCCTGGCCCCCGGAACAATTGCGCAGCTCACGTCCCGCACGGCCACGACGGCGTTCGCCCCCGAACCGAAGGTCAGCCCGGCCTGCCGGCAGCGGACCAGCGGCGCGGATCCGGCATGGGCGGAAGCCTCGTTGGACGGACCGGACTTTACGTGGTCCCTGTTCATGATGCTGCCGCCCGTCGAGGTTCCTGGACCCGGCCGTCCGTCAAAAACACCACGCGGTCAGCGGCGGCCACGGCGTCGGGGCTGTGGGTAACAATCAGGACTCCGCAACCGGCGTCCGCGTGGCGACGGAACAACTGCACGAGCCGGAGCCCGGCAGCGGAGTCCAGTTCGCCGGTGGGCTCATCGGCCAGCAGCAGTTCCGGCTCATTGGCCAACGCCACAGCGAGCCCGGCACGGGCGGTCTCACCGCCGGAGAGCTGGGACGGATACGCCCGGGCCCGGGCGCCAAGGCCCACGGACCCGAGAACGGCACCGGGATCCCGGGACCGGTTCCCGGCCAGGCGTTGAACCAGCGACACATTCTGCGCCACGGTCAGGTGGGTGAACAGATTCTCGGACTGGAAGAGGATGCCCACATGCCGGGCCCGCAGCGCCGCGCGTTCGGCCTCCGGCCGGGCATTCATGCGTTGCCCCACAATCCGTACGGTCCCTCCGGACGGCTCATCGATTCCGGCCAGACAGCCCAGCAGGGTCGATTTCCCGGAACCGGACGGCCCGACCACGGCCACGACTTCGCCGCGGGCGACGCTCAGGCTCACACCCCGCAGGGCAAGCACCTCTTCCTCACCGTTGCGGTAGAAGCGGTAGAGTTCATCGGCTTCCAGAAGCGGGCCTGGCCCCGGCGCTACCGGAGCCATCGGAAGGATCCGCTCACCTTGGCCCACGGATCTGCGTTGTCCGCGTCCTGTGGCCCGGCCAGGGTCAAAGCGGCAACTGTTCCGTTCTTCCAGAACAAATACCGTTCAACCGCCTGGCGCCTGACCTTTTGCGTCACCGGGTCCGGGCCCGAGTCCGCCTGGTACCGGATCCGTATGCCCTGGCCTCCGGGGAGGCTGAACTCGGTGACATCCCCGGGCGCCATGTTCGGGGTGGTTTTCTGCAGCTGGGGCACATCGTTCGCGGTGGCGGACCGGACGGTCGGGGCCACCGCGGCCGGCGTTTCTTCCACGGTGATGCTGTTGAGTTTGTCGGTATAGCTGATGGACGAACCGGTGCGGGTCTCGGCCCAGCCCTCGGGGACCTCCAGCCGGTAGCTGCCGGAGGGCCCTGCCGCCGCGACGAACGCCTGGTTGTCAGGAATATCGCCACGGGGGTTGGCGTCCGGGACGGACGTGGTGACCGGGCCGGAAGGGGAAATGGTTGGGCCCTGCGGGGCGGTGCAGGCCGTCAGGGCCGCCAGTGCCGTCAGGGACGCCACCAGCACGGCGACAGTAGGATGAAATTTCATCGGAACCTCCACTCGCGATGCTGTTGTTTTCAGCATACGAAGTGGACCGTTAGCTCCCGGCTAGCCGCAGGTTAGGCGTTGGCAAAATCTTCGATCCACCGGAGGTGGTTGTGAGGCGCCGGATCATCACAGTGGCGGTGGCCAGCGCGGCCCTGGCCGTGCTGCTCTTCCTCGTTCCGCTCGCGGTGGCGGTGCTCAACCTTTTTTGGGTGCAGGAACAGTCGGATCTTGAACGGGAGGCGCTGAACGCTGCCCTCGTGGTGGACCCGGCCTTCTCGGGCCGGGACCTGCCCGAGATTCCCTCCGCCGCCCCCGGCACCGAGCTGGGGCTCTACAACATCAGCGGGGGGCTGGTTGCGGGGTCGGGCCCGGCCGCAGCGGACGCCGCAACCGCCCGTGTGCTGGGCCTGCCGGCCGGTCAGGACAGCCAACAATGGCTGGCCGCTGTCGTGCCCGTTGCGGCCGGCGAGAAAATGACCGGTGCCCTCAGGGCAGCCAGCCCGGCAGCGCGCGTGTGGCAGCGGGCCGGCATCGGCTGGGCCGCCCTGCTGGCCGCGGGCTTGCTGGCCCTCGCCGTCGCCTGGCTTCTGGCCCGGAAACTCGCGCGTCAGATCAGCCGCCCCATGGAACAACTGGCCGAGGCATCCGTGCGCCTCGGCCAGGGCAAGTTTGACCTGCGTCTGCCCCGCACCGGAGTGGTCGAGGTGGACCGGGCCGGCTCAGCCCTGGCTGCTGCGGCGTCCAGCCTGGGAGAGCTGGTGACACGGGAACGACGACTCGCCGCGAATGTCTCGCATCAGCTGCGCACCCCGCTGACGGGGCTGCGGGCGGTGCTTGAACACGCGTTATCGGATCCGGACGCCGATCTGCGCGCCGCGGCCCGGCAGGCGATCGGCAGCGCCGACAAACTCGAATCCACGATCGAGGATGTGATGGCTCTGACGCGGGGACCGGTCCCCGCGTCCCCGGAAGTGGACCTCGGGGCGCTCGTGGAAGCAATCGCCTCCAGTTGGTACGGGCCGCTGGCCGCCCGCGCCCGGCCATTGCGGGTAAGCCTCGAGGAGGACGTGCCGCTGCTGGCTGTCGCCCCCAGTGCCGTGGAACAGATCCTTGAGGTGCTCCTCGACAACGCCGTCCAGCACGGTTCCGGCCCGGTACGTTTGGCGGTCCGGGCACTGGAACGGGCCGTGGCCATCGACGTGGCAGACAGCGGCGGCAGCGGGCCGGACGAGGACATTTTCCTCCGCGGAATATCCGGTGACGGCGGTACCGGCGTCGGCCTGGCCCTGGCCCGGCAGCTGGCCGAAGACCTCGGTGGCCGGCTCCTGCTGTCAAGGAGAAGCACGGAGACGCAATTCACCCTTTTGCTGCCGCGGCCAGGAGGGCCCGGCGCGCCCTGAACACCGGCTCCACGGTACCGGTATGTCGGCGCCCCGGCGACCTATCAGCGGATTTCCGTCCCCAGTCGCGCCCATGGTCCGGGGGAGGCGCCGGTGTGTCGGGGAGTTCGACTGCCAGCACCACTGACTCACACGGTGCCCGCGGGATCGACTTTTCCGGAACTGTGGCTTCACAGGCACTATGGAGGGACTATGGGGACAACGTTGATCCGGGTGTGGAACGGTAGAGGCACTCGGTGCGCCGGTTCCAGCGGGACGGGCCAGGAAGAAAGCTGGAATCGATGAGCCGGAATCTCGCAAAAACCCTAGTCCGGAACGGCGCCGGCCGCACGGCATGGCTGGTCGTTGCCATAGTCCTGGCCGTGGTGGCCTCGGCCTGTGAACCCACGCCTGCGGGCGGGGGAGCATCACCCGGAACGGGCGCCGCAACGGGTGTCCCCGGCACCGGAGCACCCGGCACTGGAACGCCGGGCACCGGAACCTCCGGTCCAGGTAGCGCTAGCGAAACGCGGTCTCCGGATGCGGCGCGGGTCTCCGGGAAACCGGGGCATGTCTTCGTCATCAACCTCGAGAACAAGGGCTACGACAAGGTCTGGGGCCCGGACTCGGCAGCCAGCTACCTCTCTAAGACCCTGCGCGCCCAAGGCGTGTTGCTCTCGCAGTATTACGGGATCGCGCATAATTCCAATCCGGACTACCTGGCGCAGATTTCCGGACAGGGGTCCAACGAAATGACCCGCAACGACTGCCCGACATACGCCCCGTTCCAGCAAAAGGGCACCACCGAACCGGGCCAGGTGCAGGGTACTGGGTGCGTGTACCCGGCATCGGTTCCGACCGTCGCGGGCCAGCTCAGCTCCGCCGGCAAGACCTGGAAAGGCTACATGGAGGACATGCAGTCTCCCTGCCAGCACCCCGTACTCGGGACTAAGGATGATCACCAGAGCGCCAAGGTGGGTGACCAGTACGCCACCCGCCACAACCCATTCGTGTACTTTGAGGCGATCACATCATCCCCCGAATGCCAGCAGAACGTCGTCGACTTCACGCACCTCTCCCGTGACCTGAAGTCCGCGGACACGACGCCCAACCTGTCCTACATCACACCCAACCTGTGCAACGACGGACACGATACCCCGTGCGTCGACGGGAGCCCGGGCGGCCTGGAAAGCGCAGACAACTGGCTGCGCCAACAGGTCCCGGCCATCCTGGACTCTCAAGCCTTCAAGCAGGACGGGGTGCTGGTCATCACCTTCGACGAAGCCGACGGCCACACGTCCGGCCCCTCCGGGGTTCCCGGCGGAACCGCGGGCGGACGGGTGGGGGCGCTGGTGCTTTCGCCGTTCACCCAGGGCGGCACGACGACGGACAGGATGTACAACCACTACAGCCTGCTGGCCAGCATCGAGGACATCTTTTCCCTGCCCCGCATCGGACACGCCGGAGCATCCGGCCTGAACAGTTTCGGCCCGGACGTCTTCAACGCCCGTTCCTAGTTCCGGCGGGCCAGCCCGGGCCGGATCGAAAGCGGAGAGCCGACGCATGTCCCTTGGGCCGGACGCCCTCCGGGAGCCGGCTGTGAAGCTCCGTTCAGCCCGTGCCACCGAGATCACCTTTCCGATGTTCAACATGACCACTGGCGGCCTCTGGCGGGTCGAAGGTACCACCTGCGGCGCCAGCCCGGGCGGGTCGGCCGCGGCGTCCCGTTTCAGCATTGTCGCCAAGCTCCTCCAGTCCCCGCTGCTCTGGAGCGGCATCGGGCGGGTTCCCCCGCACTTCAAGGACGGCCTGGCCCTGCACTATCCGTGGCGCACCGAAGCGCAGGTCTATGCTTCGGATCTGGCCGAAGCCATGCCCGTCGGCGGCCGGCTGTCCGAGATCTACAACATCGAGCGGAGGCCTTTTGCTGCCGGCCTGGTCCTTCCGGGGACTGTCAGGAAGGTGCCCCAGTGCAATCAGCGGGTTTCGCCGGGCGACGGGAACAACGGCGTGTAGCGGCTCCAGACGCTGATGTAGCCCCGGCGGGTCACCCACAGGGAAGCCACCATGTAGAGCAGGCCCGCACCGATAC
>JAODMV010000374.1 GCA_025464875.1 Arthrobacter sp.
GTCCCGCTCACGGCCTGGACGGCCTCACTGAACGTCGCCGTGACATTCGTGCCGGCAGCTACGGCCGTCGCCGCCGCTGCGGGTGCATGCGTCGACACGGTCGGAACGACGGTATCGACCGTGGTGAAGGCCCAGGTGGCGCCGCCGAAGGCGTTCCGGGAGGGGTCGGTGATCGTGTTCTTCAGGGACACCGTGTACCGGGTGCTGCCGGCCAGCGGATTCGTCGGATCCAAGGTAGCCCTGCGGGCAACCGGGTCATAGCTCACCGCGGCCGGAACGACGGCGCCGCTCGGGTCCTGCAGGACGAAGGACGTCCCGTCCACCCCGATGACGGCCTCTGAGAATGTGGCTGTCACGGTGTTCAGCGCCGGGACGCCGGTGGCGTTCGTCGCCGGGGTCTGCGCGGTCATGGTCGGCAGCACGGTGTCCGGCGTGCCGATGCGCCAGGAGAACGTTGCGGGCGCGCCGACATTGCCGGCGGCGTCGGTGGCGCGCACATTGAAGGTGTAGTCGCCGTTCAGCTGCGCGTCATAGGACTTGGGCGAGGCGCAGGTGGGATCCCAGATGCTGTTGCTGGGCAGCAACTGGCATTCATGCGAGGCTGCAGGATCATCACTCCGGTACGTCAGGCTCGGCGTGTTGGTCAAAGTCGGGTTGGACGGGAACGGTGCCATCATCGCAGTCGTCGGCGCCGCCGTGTCGACCGTAAACGCCAGGGTGCCGGACGTCAGGTACGGCGGCACGGTCGGGTCGACCGGCAACCCCGTGGCGGGGTCAACCATGTGTGCCGGGTTGAGCGTCCGAGCCTGCACGCGGTGTGCCCCCGGCGCCAGCACGGTGCCAAGCTGGACCGAGTACGCGCCGTTGACCGTGGTGGTTGCTGCGGCCGGAGTCGCGGCGCCGTCCACGATCAGCTCGACCGCCGCTTCCGAAGCACCGACCCCCGGCACGGTGCCGGTGAGTGTGGGCGTGGTGACCATGGTGATGTTGTCCGTGCTGGACCGTCCGCTATCACTGGCCGCGGCCAGATCGGGCGCGGAAGGTGCGGCGTCCGGTCCGTCGTAGATCAGGCCCTGCACGGTGAAGGTGTCGATCCTCAGCTCGGCGACCCCGGGTCCGCCCGCGTCGGGGCCCTCCACGACCACCGCGTTGAGGCCGGACGGGGCTCCGGTCACCCGGCGCGGAAGGTTGCTGTTGCCGATTGTTCCCGGCGGGGCGCCGATCTGCCGAAGGAAGGCGGCGGTAGTGCCGTCCTGGTACGCCCCGAGGAAGGCTTCGCCCACGCCTGCCCAGTTGCAGGGCGAAAGGCGCGACGGGGCGCAGATGCCCTCATCGATGGTGACCCGGATCTCGCCCGGCCGCTTCGAGCCTGCCGGTTCGGCCGTGAACGTGTTGACGCCGTAAGGGTGCCGGAACGTGTACGCGGCGCCCGGCTTGAGGCCGGTCATGTTGAAGCGCAGCCGGGCGAAGCCTATCTGCTGCCCCGCGACAGTAGTCCCGTTCACGTGGGCAGCCTCCAGGGCCGCTTCGTACAGCAGCGTGCCTCCCTGGGCCGCCGCTTGGAACCAGAACGCCTCCGCCGGAAAGTTGTCCGGATACGAGGCCGGGGCGTTGATATTCGGCGGCTCCATCAGGCAGCCGGCGTCGGCCATGTAGCACAGCTGCAGCTTGACGGTGCCGTCGGAATACCAGGTCGGATATCCGGTCTGCGGGTCTACCGGGCTCACCCCGGCGACGGCAGCCTGTGCGGGCACCATCGCGAGCGGGGCCAGCGCGGCGGCCAGCAGGGCGCCCACAGCCGCGGAAGCCAGCCAGCGCAGGACTCCTGGCGGGCGCTCCTTCGGCCGGCCCCTGCCGCGGTCGGCAACGTGGTCTTTATTGAGAGATTGAGATTCGCGGCCAGGACGGAGCGTTCTGATGGACACGGCGGTTTCCCCTTTTCAATAGGGAGGCACCCTCTATTCCGGGGGCCTGACTGGTCCGTGGACGGTCCACGGTGTGCGTCCAGAACTATCGGCCCAACCCTGCGCAAACCTTGTGGCCGGCACTGCGAACGTGGTCATGACGCCCGGCGTCCGGGACTTTGAAGTGCGCTATGACTTCTCCGTGTGTAGGCAGGACCGGGGCGCGCTACGGCGTACCGGAAGCGCCGTCCACTGGGCAGCTGGCCGCCGGGCATCAGCTACCGGAAATCACCATCAAAGAGGTCGAGGCGCTGCGGAAATCGCGGTCTCGTCCGGGAAATGGGCGCCGCGATGGGCCGCGCTGCCGCTCCCGGCCGCGGCCCCCGCTGGCCACCGCTGACGGCGGTTGGGCGGCACTATAAAGCGGGTTTCTTCACAGGGTTTTCATAGGGTGGCCGCCGCAGCTGCGCGGCGTCAGCTGCCCAGATCCTCGACCTTGGGCAGGGCGAGCTCCTCGTTGCGCGGGAGCTCTTCGACGTTGACGTCCTTGAAGGTGATGACGCGAACGCTTTTGACGAACCGGGCGGAGCGGTAGACATCCCAGACCCAGGCGTCCTGCAGCGTCAGGTCGAAGTAGACCTCGCCGTCGGCGCTGCGGGCCTGCAGGTCCACGTGGTTGGCAAGGTAGAAACGCCGCTCGGTCTCGACCACATAGCTGAACAGCCCGACGACGTCGCGGTATTCGCGGTAGAGCTGAAGCTCCATGTCGGTCTCATAGTTTTCAAGGTCCTCGGCACTCATGGTTCCATCTTGCACCATCGGGCGCCGGACGCGCGCCACGGCGGCCCTGGGCGGTTCCGCGTGCCCGGCGCGCGAGGTCCTACAGCAGCTGCCAGCTGACCCGGTGGTAGGGCGTGGGGCCGGCGGCGCGGAGCGCGTCCTTGTGTGCGGCGGTGCCGTAGCCCTTGTTCTCGTCCCAGCCGAAGGCCGGGTATTCGGCGTGCAGCGCCC
>JAODMV010000376.1 GCA_025464875.1 Arthrobacter sp.
GACCCTCCCTCAGCTTTCGCACGAGTAACACGTTCGCTCCCTCACTGCTGTGAGGGAGCGTCAGCCGTCCGGCCGCGCAAGCTGAGTGAGCGTCCGCCGTACGGCCGAGCAAGCTGTGGGTGCGTCCGAGGGTTCAGAGCAGCCGGCGCTCGGCGGCCCAGCGGGTCAGTTCGTGCCGGCTGGAGAGCTGGAGCTTGCGCAGCACGGCCGAGACGTGGGTTTCCACGGTCTTGATGGAGATGAACAGCTCCTTGGCCACCTCCTTGTAGCTGTAGCCTCGGGCGATCAGCCGCATCACCTCGAGTTCCCGGGCAGAGAGCCTGTCCAGCTCGTCGTCGGCGATATCCGCCGGGGCGGTCCCGAAGGCGTCCAGGACGAAGCCCGCCAGCCGGGGTGAAAAGACGGCGTCCCCGCCTGCCACACGGCGGACGGCGTCGGAAATTTCGGCGCCGGAGATCGTCTTGGTGACATAGCCGCGCGCGCCCGCCCGGATGACGGAGACCACGTCCTCCGCCGCATCCGAAACGCTCAGCGCCAGGAACCGCGTGCTGGCCAGCAGCGGCGCCGAGCCGGCCAGGACCTCGCGCCCTCCGCCGCCGAGCCCGCCGGGCAGGTGCACGTCCAGCAGGACGACGTCGGGGCGCTGGGCAGCGATGACCGCGATGGCCTCCTCCACCGTCCCTGCCTCCCCCGCGACTTCGATGCGGGCGTCCAGGTCAGCCTTCAGGCCGGACCGGAAGATGGCGTGGTCGTCCACGATCACCACCCGGATCGCCGGCACTGTATTTCCTGCTTCTGCGCCGACTTCTACCTTGCTCACGGTTTTCCTTCTCCGTTGTTGGCGCCGGCCGCCGGGGCGGGGAGCGGCAACAGCAGCCGCACCTCGGTGCCGTCGGGGCGGGTGCTGATGGTGGCGGCACCGCCGTGGCGGCGCATCCGCCCGATGATTGATTCCCGGACGCCGAGACGGTCGGCCGGGACGGACTCCGGGTCGAAGCCGGGCCCGCGGTCCTTGACGAAGACCTCGGCTGCCCCGTCGGTGACTTCCAGATAGACGGACACGGAACCGCCCCCGTGGCGGGCTGCGTTCAGCATGGCCTCGCGGGCCGCCTGGACCAGGGCCTCGTGGCGTTCGGTCATGGCGCAGTCTCCCACGCTGACCACTTCCACGGCCTGCCCCGAGGCGTCTTCGACCTCCCCGGCCGCCGCCTTGATGCCTTCGGACAGCTGGCCGGCTTCCTTGCCGGGGTCCCGGTAGAGCCAGCCCCTCAACTCCCGCTCCTGGGCGCGGGCCAGCCGCACGACGTCATGTTCGTTGCCCGCACGTCGCTGGATCAGGGCCAGGGTCTGAAGCACGGAGTCGTGCAGATGGGCGGCGATTTCCGCCCGCTCGGTGGCACGGACCCGGCCCGCGCGCTCGGCCTCCAGGTCTCGCCAGAATTTCACCCCCCACGGAAACAACACCAGGGCAACGCCCCCGAGGACCGCCACCGAGGACAGCAGGGCCAGCCAGGTCTGTTCCCAGGAGCCGGACCCGGAGACCATCACCAGCACGCCGGCCACCACCAGGGCCAGCCCCGCCGCGAGGCGCGCCCAGCCGCCGGCCTGGTCGGCCTTGGTCTTGTCCACGAGGCCTGCCCGGCGCGTCTCGTCCAACTGCATCCAGGCGATGGCCGCTCCGCCCAGGATCGCCGCGACCGGGAGCAGGGTGCCCAGGGGCACATCAAAGCCGAGGAGCCGGGCGCTGAGGATGCCGGCGGCCAGGAGCAGTCCCACGCCGAGCAGGATCTCCTTGCCGAACGGCATGCTCGGCAACCCGGGCCGCCGGGATCCGGCGACTGCAGCGCCTGGAGACGGCTGCGTTGCGCCGCCGGGCCCGGACGAGGGCATGGAAAGAGCGGGGACCGCAGGCGCCGGCTGCGTCGCCGCGCCGGCGGGGGCCGCAAACGGTGCGCTCACCGCGGGCGCGATCGGCGAAGCGGGCTGGCGGGCGTTGCGCCTGGCGCTTTCGTCGGCCGTGGGAACCATGATCCACAACCACGCGTAGAAGGCCACTCCCGCGCCGCCGGCCAGCGCGGCCACCGCCATGCCGATCCGAACCATCCGCACGGGCCACCCCAGGTGCTCGGCGAGGCCCGCGCAAACGCCGGCGATCATGCGATCGCCGCTGCGGGCCAGCGGCGGGCGGGAAGCGGGCGTTGTCATGCACCAATCCAAGCACGGATCAGGGTTCCCCGGACGCGTTTTCGGCCGTACCCGGGGGGAACTCAGGGACAGTTCAGGGTGTTCCCCAGTAGAGCCGCCCACCGGGGAACGGCAGGATCGAAGTATGAACACGCACCCCCCGCAGCCAGATGAAGACCCCGCCCCCTCGGACCGCGCCTCCGGGCGTCCCGAGGACGCCGCCGGCTCCCCTTCCGCCAACCCCGTGGCTTCCGCGCCGGAGCCGCCGCCGCTCCACCCGCCCGTTGACCCCGCCGGTACCGGAACCCTGCCTCCGCAGGCCGGCGCCCCGCCAGAGAGCTTCTTCGGCTGGATCCGCAGCCACGGAATCTACCGCGGACGCGAGCGCTGGATCGGCGGCGTCGCGAGCGGCATCGCCCAGCGGCTCGGCGTTGACCCCCTGATCGTCCGCGGCGTCCTGATCGTCCTGGCCATCTTCGCCGGTATCGGGGTGCTCCTCTACGGCCTCGCCTGGGCCCTGCTGCCCGAACCCGACGGCCGCATCCATGTCCAGGAGGCCGCCGCTGGCCGCTGGACCGCCGGCATGACGGGGTCGCTGATCACCACGCTCATCGGCTTCCCGGGCCTTGGCGCCGGGGTCTGGGGCTGGGACCGGCACGGGGTCGGCGGGTTCGTCTGGACGGTCTTCTGGGTCGGGGGCACCATCTACCTCGTCTACTACCTGACTCAACGCAACAAGGCCGGGGACGGAACCGCGCCCACCTCCTGGCGTTCCCAGAGCGGCGGGCCGGTCAACGCGGCCGCCGCTGCCGGCACGGCCCACCCCACCGGCCCTGCCGGCGGTTTCCCCGGCAGGGCCTTCGCGCAGGACACTGCCCCGGCATACGGCCAGCCCGCCCAGGACCCGGCAGGCTATGGCGGCAAGTTGAACCTGACCAAGTCGACGGCGCCCAGCACCGGCCCTGCCTGGGGCCCGTCCGGCCCCACCCCGCCCCCCGGCGGATACTACCCGGTGCCGGGCGGGACGCCGGCCCCGCCGGCCCAGCCCAGGAATCCGGGCCCCGGCGCCCCGGCCGTGGCGGTCACTCTCGGGCTTGCCCTCCTGGTGGGCGGCGGCATCAAGGCCCTCGACGCCGCCAACGTGGTCGAGCTCGGAAGCTCCGGCACCGCGGTGGTCTGGGCAAGCGGGGCGGCAGTCCTGGGCCTGGGAATCCTGTTCGCCGGGCTGAGAGGCCGCACCTCCGGCATTTTGGGGTTCTTTGCCGTAGTCGCCCTGCTCATCGGCGCGATCTTCAATGTCGTGCCGAACGGGGACAGGTTCCGGTTCCAGAACGCCGACTGGGCGCCGGCCACCATCGAACAGGCCCGAAACGGATTCGACATCACCGGCGGCAGCGGTACCGCGGACCTGACCAGGCTGGCGCTGAACCCGCCGCTGGGCGCCGACCTCGTCGTTCCCATCGACGCGACGGCCAGCGATCTGACGGTAGTCATTCCGGACGCCGTCCCCGTGCAGGTCCAGGCGGACATGACCATGGGCAACCTCCAGGAGGGCAGCCAGAACCGCGGCGGCATGACAACCCAGCGCAGCGATTACAACACGGGCAAGCCGGGGGCCCGGCTGGTCCTGCAAGTCTCCGCCACCGCGAGCAACGTCACCATCAAGGAAGGGAACTGACATGAGCAGCTATGACGGGCCCACAGGCTATGAACCAGGCGGCGGATCTGCCACTCCCCCGCGGCCCGAACCGCAGGAGCCGCAGGAAGGCTCCCGGGTCCGGGTGGGAACGGTGGTGTGGGGCCTGGTCGTGCTGGCCCTGGCCGCGCTGATCGTCATCTCCCGGCTCGGCATTGTGGCCCTGGACGGCAGCTATGTACTGATCGGCCTGATGATCGGCGCCGGGGCCGCGCTGGTGATCGGCGGCCTGCTTTCGGCCCGCGGATCCCGCAGGCGTGACAAAGAACCGACAACAGGGAAGTCTTGAACCATGGATAAGTTCTTCAGCATCGTCAGGGGCCTTGGCCTGAAACGCGGTCCGCAGCGCTGGTTGGGCGGCGTGTGCGGGGGGATCGCGGCCAAATTGAACGTGGATGCGGCGTACGTCCGGATCGCCTTCCTGCTCCTGAGCCTGCTCCCGGGCCCCGCCTTCGTCTTCTACCTGGCGGCCTGGCTGCTCCTCCCGGACCAGCGGAACGCCATCATCCTCGAAAGCTTCCTGAAGAAGCGCTCCATCCGCCCCTGAGCCCCCTGAGCCCCGGCCGGCCCGGACCGCCGCCAGCCGGGCTGAGCCCCGGCCCGGAGGAACCAGAGCCGGGACCCGGCGCCAGCACCTGGGTGCCTCTGCCATGCACGGCAGAGGCACCCAGGTGCGTTTGTGTCTTGCCCCACAAGCGCCACTAGACTCTAGGAGAGCTCAGCGTGGCGCTCTGCCTGTACACCTTCGAACCAGGATTTGAGCCAAGACATGAAAATAGGAATCCTCACCAGCGGCGGGGACTGCCCCGGACTGAACGCCGTCATCCGTGGCGCCGTCCTCAAAGGCATCGCCGTCCACGGCCACCAATTCGTGGGATTCCTCGACGGCTGGAAGGGCGTCGTAGAGGGCAACGTCATCGATATCCCCCGGAGCCTGGTCCGCGGCATCGCCAAGCAGGGCGGCACCATCCTGGGGACATCCCGCACCAACCCCTTCGAGAACGGCGGCGGCCCCGAGGTTATCAAGGCCAACATGGACCGGCTCGGCATCGACGCCATCATCGCCATCGGCGGAGAAGGAACCCTAGCCGCGGCCAAGCGGCTCACCGACGCCGGCCTCAGGATCGTCGGAGTTCCGAAGACCGTCGACAACGACCTTGACGCCACCGATTACACCTTCGGCTTCGACACCGCCGTCGAGATCGCCACCGAGGCGATCGACCGCCTGCGCACCACGGGCGAGTCCCACCACCGCTGCATGATCGCTGAGGTCATGGGGCGCCACGTGGGCTGGATCGCCCTGCACGCCGGGATGGCCTCGGGCGCGCACGCCATCCTGATCCCCGAGCAGAAGGCTTCGATGGAACAGATCGCCGAGTGGGTCCTCGCGGCCCGCGACCGCGGCCGCGCTCCGCTCGTGGTGGTCGCC
>JAODMV010000378.1 GCA_025464875.1 Arthrobacter sp.
CTTTACGGTGAGTCAACTTGGGTGGCTCGGAACGGCCTTTGGGGTTACGCTTCATGCCATGTGAGACGAGCCACACTGCCGCTGGGGGAGTGTGGACGTCTGTCTGGCGCCAACGGTGCCGGTCTCATCCACACCACAGAAACAAGGAGGCGGAATGCGCTTCGGTCGTATTTCCAAAGCAGTGGGGGTCGCGGCGGCAGCTGCACTCGCACTGAGTGCCTGCGCAGGCAACAGCGGCGGGACAACCCCGTCGAGTGCTGCAGCTGCCAAGACAGGCGGATCGGCAACGGTCGTTGAGGTGAACGCATTCAACACGTTCAACCCCAACACCGCCGTCGGCAACACTGACATCAACTCGAAGGTCAGCTATGCCACGCACTCAGGGTTCTTCTATATCGACAACAAGCTGAACGTCGTCCGTAACGAAAAGTTCGGCAAGATGGAAAAGACCTCAGACAATCCGCTGACGGTCAAATACACCATCAACGAGGGCGTGAAGTGGTCAGACGGCACGCCCGTCACCGCAGCAGATCTCCTGCTGCAGTGGGCTGCCTTCTCCGGGTACTACAACGACGCCGATTCTGCAGCCAAAACCGGAACGTCCTACTTCTCCTACGCCGGTGATCCGACGGGGATCGCGCTGACGGACTTCCCGGAGCTCGGCGCGGACAACCGCTCCATGACCCTGAAGTACTCCAAGCCCTTCGCCGACTGGGAAATCGCCATCGGCAACCCCGTCATCGACGTCCCGGCCCACGTGGTCGCCGCCAAGGCAGGCCTGACGGATACCAAGGCCTTCATCGACCTGCTCAAGGGCCTGCCGCGCGGTGATGCCGCGGCTCCCAAGCCCGCCAACGCCCAGCTGCAGGCGATGGCTGCATTCTGGAACACCGGCTTCGATTCGAAAACCCTGCCGGCTGACCCCAGCCTCTTCCTCTCCAACGGCCCGTACATCGTCAAGAGCGCGACCCAGGACCAGTCGCTGACCATGGTCCGCAACAAGGATTACAACTGGGGTCCCGAAGCCAAACTGGACGAGATCACCGTCCGCTACATCGGTGACGCCGGCGCCCAGGTGCAGGCGCTGAAGAACGGCGAGGCGGACATCATCGCCCCCCAGGCCTCCGCCGACACGGTGGAGCAGCTGAAGGCTCTCGAGAGCCAGGGCGTCACGGTGGAGGTGGGCAACCAGCTCTCCTACGACCACATCGACCTGAACTACTCGGGACCGTTCGCCGAGAAGAACGTTCGTGAGGCGTTCATGAAGACTGTTCCGCGTAAGGACATCGTGGACAAGATCGTCAAGAAGCTGAACCCGGACGCGGCACCGCTCGACTCGCAGCTGTTCGTGCCGGACCAGGCCGCGTACGCCGATTCGGTCAAGAACAACGGTTCCTCCGCCTACCAGGATGTCGACATCGAGGGCGCCAAGCGGCTGCTCAACGGTGCCACCCCCGAAGTGCGGATCATGTACAACAAGGACAACACCAACCGCGTTGACGCCTACTCGCTGATCCGGGAGTCCGCCACCCAGGCGGGCTTCAGGATTGTCGACGGCGGCCTCGGCAAGTCCGACTGGGGCAAGGCCCTCGGCGGCGGCACCTACGACGCCGCCGTCTTCGGCTGGATCAACTCGGGTGTCGGCGTCTCCGGCGTTCCGCAGATCTTCAAGACCGGCAACGACTCCAACTACAACCTGTTCAGCGATCCCGAAGCCGACAAGCTCATGGACGAACTGATCGTCACCCCCGACCGCAGCAAGCAGGACGAGCTCATCCAGCAGATCGACAAGAAGATCTGGGATTCGGCCTACGGCCTGCCCCTGTTCCAGGCGGTCGGCGTGGACGCCTACAGCGACCGCATCACCGGCGTGAAGTACATGCCAAACCAGACCGGAGTCTGGTGGAATTTCTGGGAGTGGGCACAGAAGTAGCCGACGACCTGAAGTAACCCTGCTGGACAAGGCGTCGGGACCACAGCATTACGGTCCCGACGCCTTTCTGGTGACACCCCTGGCGATGCCGTGGTCCGGCCACGACAACGGCAGGACAAGGCCCACTCCGAGACCGGTCCGGGGGAACCCTGGGCCCGAATACCGAGGTTCTAGCACAATGGTGACCTACATAGTCCGGCGCCTCATCACCGCCGCCCTCATTCTTCTCGGGGCGTCCTTCCTGGTGTATCTCCTGACAGCGGCGTCAGGAGACCCGCTGCAGGAATTCCGTGACAGCAGCGCCCCCAACAAACAGCAACTGATGGACGCGAGGAGCGAACTCCTGCAGCTGGAGACCCCCGCCCCGCTGCGGTACTTCAAGTGGCTCGGCGGCGCCGTGCAGTGCCTCGTGCCCTTCGCCAATTCCTGTGACCTGGGCAAGAACCTGGCCGGCCAGCCCATCACGGACGCGCTGTGGCACGCGCTCATCCAGACCCTGACCCTCGTCACCGGGGCCACCGTGCTCGCCATCCTCATCGGCATCACGCTGGGCATCATCACGGCGCTGCGCCAGTACAGCACGCTCGACTACGGCGTGACGTTCATGGCGTTCCTGTTCTTCTCCCTGCCGATCTTCTGGGTCGCCGTCCTGCTTAAGGAATACGGCGCCATCGGCTTCAACAACTTCCTCAGGAACCCCGAGATTCCGCTGCCCGCGGCCCTCGGCATCGGCGCGGTGCTCGGCGTGCTCACGGCGGTGGCTGCGGCCGGCGAAATGCGACGCCGGCTCCTCACCGGCGCAGCGGTCTTCGCCTTCGCGACCGCCGTGCTGCTCTACTTCTCCGCCACCGAGTGGTTCAAGACCCCGGGCCTGGGCCCCGTGGTCATCGCCGTCGCCGGCGTCGGCATCGCCTTCGCCGTGACGCTGCTCTCCGCGGGACTGAAGAACCGCAAGGCGCTGCAGTCGGCCCTGATCGCCGTCGGCGTCGGCCTGGTTCTCTACTTCGTTCTCCAGCCGCTGCTGAACGAGGCCACCTTCCTGATGATCGTTCTGCTGGCGGCGGCGTCCGTCCTGGTCGGCACGGGAATCGGCTACCTGATGGGCGGCTACGACCGCGGACAGTCCATGCGCGCAGCCGCGCTGACCTCCTTCCTGGTGGGGTTCCTCATCCTGCTGGACCGGTACATGCAGGCCTGGCCCACGTACTTCAACAACAGCCGAGTGCGCGGCCGCCCCATCGCCACGATCGGGGCCAACACGCCGAACATCGAGGGCGATTTCTGGATCCTGAGCCTGGATTCCTTCACCCACCTGATCCTGCCGACCATGGCCCTGGTCCTGATCTCGCTGGCCGGCTACACCCGGTTTACCCGCGCCTCGATGCTGGAAATCATGAACATGGACTACATCCGGACGGCCCGCGCCAAGGGCCTGTCCGAGCGGACGGTCGTCATGCGGCACGCCTTCCGCAACGCGCTGATCCCGATCGCGACCATCGTGGCCTTCGACATCGGCGGGCTGATCGGCGGCGCCGTCATCACCGAGGCCGTCTTTTCGGTCCGCGGCATGGGCTTCCTGTTCCTGGACGGCCTCGAACACGTCGACCCGAACCCGGTCATGGGCGTCTTTCTCTGCGTGGCCATCACGGCCATGCTTTTCAACCTCGTCGCGGACCTTGCGTACTCCGCACTTGACCCACGCGTAAGGGTAAAGGCATGAGCCAGCCAAGCCAGCAGGACGAAATCATGGCCGAAGAGGCGGGCCGGCGGCAGCCCGCGGCAGCCGGCGTCGAACCCGTCCTCGAGGCCAAGGGCCTGAGCCAGGGCCAGATCGTGCGCAAACGCTTCCTGGGCCACTCGGGCGCAATCGCGGGCCTCGTCGCCTTCGGGATCATCTTTCTCGTGGCGTTCACCTCGGTGGGCTACTGGGGCATCCCGGGCTGGTGGAAATACGACCACGAGGACGTTTCGCCGCTGCTCAATGACGGCGTCCCCACCGCCTCGCTCTGGCCGCCCGCGTGGGGGGAGCACCCCTTCGGCCAGGACCGGATCGGGCGGGACCTGTTCGCCATGACCATGCGTGGGGCCCAGCAGTCGATCACCGTCATGCTCGTCATCGGCCTCATCGCCGGCCTGATCGGCGTCGTCGTCGGTGCCCTCGCCGGGTACTTCCGGGGCTGGGTCGAAGCCGTGCTGATGCGGCTCACCGACATGATCATCATCATGCCGGTCCTGCTGCTCGCCGCCGTGATGGCGCAGCTGGCCGGCCGGCGGGACGAAGGCAGCTGGTTCGCCTCGTTCGCCAGCAGCAACGGCGTCCTGGTCCTGGGCATCTTCCTGGGCCTGATCAGCTGGGTGGGCCTGGCCCGCCTCATGCGCGGCGAATTCCTCTCGCTGCGAGAACGCGAATTCGTGGACGCGGCGCGGATCTCCGGTGCCAGCAACGCCCGGATCATCTTCAAGCACATCCTGCCCAACGCCGTCGGCGTGCTCATCGTCAACGTCACTCTGACCATGTCCGCCGCGATCCTCACCGAAACGGCGCTGAGCTACCTCGGCGTCGGCGTCCAGGCCCCGGACACCTCGCTGGGGCTGCTCATCTCGCAGAACCAGGAGGCCTTCTCCACCCGTCCCTGGCTCTTCTGGTTCCCGGGCCTGTTCATCGTGCTGATCTGCCTGAGCATCAACTTCATCGGTGACGGCCTGCGCGACGCCTTCGATCCGCGGCAGAAGAAGTTTAATGCCAAGAAGGCGCGGGAAGCCGTAGACTCCGGCGCCGAGACGACCGCTGTGACGGCGTTCGGCCGGGCAAAGGGCGAGTAGATGCCCGCACCGTACCCCGGGTCAGGCGGCGATGGCCCAGTAGCTGGCCGCCAGGAGCAGCACGACGGCGCCGGCCGCCGCCCAGCGGATAGTCACCGTCACCGTGGTCGTCGCGTCGTCGGCGGCGAGCCCGCCGCCTTCCACCAGTTCGTGCCATCTGGCGCGCACCAGCCGGGCCGCCTGGCCCGAATCGGTGCTCTTCAGGTCCCCGGGCCGGACCGACTTCCCGGGGCCGTAGGTGGTGGCCGGCAGCCCCTGGAGGTCATCCGGGCGGGCATTGCGGCCGCCCCAGATTCCGGGCGCCGGCGCGGCCCACGAGGTGTAGCTCTTGTCCGCCGTGATCAGGGTCAGCGCAAAGCGGGTGTCGACGTGTACCAGCGCCGGCCAGGGGACCGTAATGGATCGGAACGGGTTTTCCAGGGTGATGCCGCCGTCGTGCACGACGACGGCCGGCATCCAGAACAGCTGCCAGCCCAGATAGGCGACCAGCACCAGCGGGGCGGTGCCTGCCAGCGCCCCCGGCCCCGCCATCACAACCGTCGCCACGATGCCGGAGGCAGCCACCGCCCAGGAGAGCCACGCGAACCAGATATTCGTGCGGGCCTTGAAAATTTCAACGTTTCCGGCGTGCGGCGCAGAGCTCATGCCCCCAATAATTCAGCATCCAAGGTCGCGGCACTAATCTCCCGTGCTTCGGCGGCCCGGGCGGAAGGGAAGAGCCCATCATGACCGACTTCATCACCCCGGACCCGCCCCCGACCCCGGAGCCCGGCACAGACCGGCCGGTCCTGGAGGTCCGTGGGCTCAGCGTCGACTTCGGGGTGGACAGGAAGTGGGTACCGGCCGCGATCGGCCTCAACTACGAGGTGCGCGCCGGTGAGGTGCTGGCCATCGTGGGGGAGTCCGGCTCGGGCAAGAGCGCCAGCTCGATGGCGCTCCTGGGGCTGCTGCCCAGCAACAGCCGGGTGACCGGAAGCGTCAGGCTCGCCGGCCAAGAACTGCTGGGCGCGGACGAGGCGAACATCAGGGCGGTGCGCGGCAAGGACGTGGCCGTGATTTTCCAGGAACCCATGACGGCCCTGAACCCTGTCTATACGGTTGGCGCGCAGATCGTGGAAACCATCCGGCTGCACAACGAAATCTCCCCCGACGAGGCCCGGCTGCGCGCCCTGCGCATGCTGGAGCTCGTGGAGCTGCCGGACCCCGAAAAAGCGTTCCGCTCCTACCCCCACCAGCTCTCCGGCGGGCAGCGCCAGCGTGCGATGATCGCGCAGTCCCTCTCCTGCGACCCCAAGCTGCTGATCGCCGACGAGCCCACCACCGCCCTCGATGTGACGGTCCAGGCCGAAATCCTGGACCTCATGCGGAATCTGCGCAACAAGCTGGACAGCGCGATCGTGCTGATCACCCACGACATGGGCGTGGTCGCGGACCTTGCCGACCGGATCGCGGTGATGCGCCAGGGGCTGATCGTGGAAACCGGCACGGCCGCGCAGATCTTCCACAACCCGCAGCACGCATATACGCAGACGCTCCTGGCCGCCGTTCCGCACCTGGGGCAGGGCGGCTCGGCCGCGCCGGAGGTCGATGTCACGGCCGCGCTCGCCGCCGCCACCAAGGCCGAGATCCTGTCCATCCCCGAGGAGGAGCTGGTCCGGCGCGAGCGCGAGAACGCCGCCGCCCTCGCCGCGGCCGAAGCGGCCCAGCCCGCGGGGGTGCCGGTGCTGGAGCTGAACAAAGTCGCCATCGAATACCCCAAGCAGGGCCGGGTGCCCGCCTTTCGGGCCGTGGAGGGCGCCAACCTGGTCATCTACCCGGGGCAGGTGGTCGGTCTGGTAGGGGAGTCCGGGGCCGGAAAGACGACAATCGGCAGGGCCGCCGTCGGCCTGCTGCCCGTCGCGGCCGGCACCATGAAGGTGGTCGGGCAGGACATTTCTGCCGTCAAGAAGGACGGCCGGCAGCTCCGCGAAATCCGCCGGCACATCGGCATGGTGTTCCAGGACCCGTCCTCTTCGCTGAACCCCCGGCTGCCAATCGGCGAAAGCATCGGGGAACCGATGTTCCTCGCCGGAGCGGCCAAGGGCGCCGAACTGCAGCAACGGATCGAGGCGCTGCTGGACCAGGTCGAGCTCCCGCGGGACTACCGCAACCGGTATCCCCACGAACTCTCCGGCGGGCAGAAGCAGCGCGTCGGAATCGCCAGGGCACTCTCGCTCAAGCCGCAACTGATGGTCGCGGACGAGCCGACCTCGGCCCTGGACGTGTCCGTGCAGGCAAAGGTGCTCGGTCTCTTCCAGGATCTGCAGAAGGAACTGGGTTTTGCCTGCCTCTTCATCACGCACGACCTCGCCGTCGTCGACGTGCTCGCGGACCGGATCTGCGTGATGCAGCGCGGCCGGATCGTGGAGCAGGGCACACGGGACCAGATCCTGCGCAACCCGCAACAGTCCTACACGCAACGGCTCCTGGCCGCAGTTCCACTGCCGGATCCGGACAAGCAGCGTGAACGGCGCGAATTGCGTGCGCGGCTGCTGGCAGCAGGCGGCGCCAGCTGAGCGCGGGGATCAGTGACCGGGCGAGGTCTCCGCTTCCTCGGCCTCGATACCCAGCGCCTTGAACCTCTTGCCCAGCACCTTGCCCAATTCGTTGTGACCCTGGACATTGAGGTGGACGCCGTCGGCCAGCATCCCGGTCAGGTGGTAGCGGGTGAGCCAGTCGCCGACGCTGACGAACGGAATCCCATGCTTGGCCGCAATGGTTCCCAGCAGGGCGTCCACCTGGCTGCGGCGGCCGCCGCCGTCGTTCGCACCGCGGGCGAGGGTGCCGATCATGGCGAACTCGCTGGCGGGGTAACGCTGCCGAAGGGTGTCGATCAGTTGCCCTGCATTGGACGTGATCTGGGCGTCCGTCGCCCCGCGCGCCGCGTCATTCCCGCCGCCCTGGATCACAACAAGGGGAGGTTCACCGTAGGGCAACCTCCAGTCACCCCGCTGCAGCGCGATGAGATAGTTGCCGGTATTGCCGTTCGCAGCGACGAAACCGGTGCCGCCCAGGCCGCAGAAGAAGACTTTGTAGCCCGCGGCGGCAAGGGCCTGCCGGGGCCAGCCATGGGGCGGCTCGGACTGGGAATCGCCGATCAGCACAGCCATGCGCTGGCTGTCCTTCACGATGACCTCCTGGCGGCCGTTCGCCGGGTTCCGATAGATGGAGCCCGCCGGCAGGGTGGCGGGATTTTGGGCGGACGCAGCCACAAACTGGCGATTGCCGCCCGCGCCGGCCGCAACGGGCTCACCCGGGGCCCCCGCAGGCGCGCGCCAAGGCTCGCCGTGGAGGTCCTGAGTCGGCCCCGCGCCGGGGACGGCGTCGGCGTTTTTGACGGGTATGGCCTGGCCGCAGCCGCCCACAAGCACGCCTACGGCGACCATCTGTGCGGCGAAGCGGAACAGAGCCGAGGCGTTGCGCATTGGTGTCTCCGGGCTGGCTTGCTGCTATCAGTGCAATGATGCGGCATGGGCGCCCGAAAATCTAGTGAGTTTACTGACGGTCAACCCCGTCGAGGCCCCGCCGGGTCGGGGGGACGTCATGCAGGATTCCGGATTTTAGGCCAATAAATGCCCTAGCGTTTAGACTTGATGAAGGTGCCCTGTGCGAAAAGGGCGTATCCGTCGTGCGTTCCGGTTGGAAATGTCGCGATACAACAGCTGACTTCACCACTGAATCGAGCCATCACGCATGTCTGAAACCACCACCAACACCGCGGTAGCCACTGCATCGCGCAGTGATCTGCGCAACGTCGCGATCGTGGCCCACGTCGACCACGGCAAGACCACCCTGGTCGACGCCATGCTCAAGCAGACCAACTCTTTTGCCGCGCACAACCACCTCGAGGACCGGGTCATGGACTCCGGCGACCTCGAGCGCGAAAAGGGCATCACCATCCTGGCCAAGAACACCACCGTGGCCTACAACGGACCGTCCTCTCAGGGCGAGACCATCACGATCAACGTCATCGACACCCCCGGCCACGCTGACTTCGGTGGCGAGGTGGAGCGCGGTCTGTCCATGGTTGACGGCGTCGTCCTCCTCGTCGACGCTTCCGAGGGCCCCCTGCCCCAGACGCGCTTCGTCCTGCGCAAGGCCCTGGCCGCGCACCTGCCGGTGATCCTCCTGGTCAACAAGACCGACCGCCCCGATGCGCGGATCGAAGAAGTTGTCCACGAGTCCATGGACCTCCTCCTCGGCCTGGCCTCGGACCTCGCGGACGAAGTTCCGGATCTGGACCTGGACAAGATCCTCAACGTCCCCGTGGTCTACGCCGCCGCCAAGGTCGGCCGCGCCTCCCTCGAGCAGCCGGCCGACGGCTCCGCCCCGGACAACGAGGACCTTGAGCCGCTGTTCAAGGCCATCATCGAGCACATCCCGGCCCCCACCTACAACCCGGACGGTGTCCTGCAGGCGCACGTCACCAACCTGGACGCCTCCCCGTTCCTGGGCCGCCTGGCACTGCTGCGCATCTACAACGGCACCCTGCGCAAGGGCCAGACCGTTGCCTGGGCGCGTGCCAACGGCGAGCTCAAGAACGTCAAGATCACCGAGCTGCTTGCCACCAAGGCACTCGACCGTGTTCCGGCCGAGTCCGCAGGCCCGGGCGAGATCGTGGCCGTCGCCGGCATCGAGGAGATCACCATCGGTGA
The DNA here is from genome assembly GCA_025464875.1 of Arthrobacter sp. Taxonomy (GTDB): domain Bacteria; phylum Actinomycetota; class Actinomycetes; order Actinomycetales; family Micrococcaceae; genus Arthrobacter. The sequence goes on from JAODMV010000378.1 coordinate 9,451, forward strand.
GACCCTGACCGACGTCGACAACCCGCAGCCGCTGCCGCTGATCACTGTCGACGATCCCGCGATCTCCATGACCATCGGTATCAACACCTCGCCGCTGGCCGGCCGGGTCAAGGGCGCCAAGGTCACGGCCCGCCAGGTCAAGGACCGCCTGGACAAGGAACTGATCGGTAACGTCTCCATCAAGGTGCTCCCCACCGAGCGCCCGGATGCCTGGGAAGTCCAGGGACGTGGCGAGCTTGCCCTGGCCATCCTCGTCGAGCAGATGCGCCGTGAAGGCTTCGAACTGACCGTGGGCAAGCCCCAGGTTGTCACCAAGACGATCGACGGCAAGATCCACGAGCCGATGGAGCACATGACCATCGACGTGCCGGAGGAATACCTGGGTGCGGTCACGCAGCTCATGGCTGCCCGCAAGGGCCGCATGACCAACATGGCCAACCACGGCACCGGCTGGTGCCGCATGGAGTTCATCGTTCCGGCCCG
>JAODMV010000383.1 GCA_025464875.1 Arthrobacter sp.
TCGGCCAGACGGGACAGCGCCGGTACTGCGAAAGCTGCAGTCTTACCGGTACCGGTCTGGGCCAGGCCCACGACGTCCCGGCCTTCGAGCAGCAGCGGGATGGTTGCAGCCTGGATCGGGGACGGCTTCTCGTAGCCGACGTCCTGCAGGGCAGCAAGGATGCGGCCGTCGATGCCGAGGTCAACGAACTTGACGCCGTCCTCGTCGTCTTCCTTGGCGGATGACGTCGTGTCGGCCTGCGGTGCTGCCTCGGCAGCGGCCGGAGCCTCGGTGGTTTCCGGAGCCTCGGTGGTTACCGGAGCGTCGGTGGCGGCGTCGGCTGCGGGGGCAGCCGTCGCGGAGGACTCGACGTCGTTCTGAGTGTTTTCGGGTTCGACGGAGTCGTTCTGGTTTTCAGGCATAAGTGAATTTTCCTCATCCATAGGGGCCAAGCGGCACAACCCGAGGTGAGCGGAGCCGCAGTACGCGTGACCGGAGTTGCCGGGCACACGCTGACCGGCGGGTCACAGAAGCCCGGCGCTTTCGCAATCCCGTGGCAGGACTTCCCGCTGCATCTCTTGGCTGCTATCCCAGCAGTCTGTACAGCGTTTTCTCTAGCCGGCTCTCCCTATGAAAATGCCCGCATCACGTGCGCGGGCCCCAACACTTGCCAGTCCTGCCTCAAGAATTGGGCAGGAATAAGGGATTTCCGGAGTGGGGGATAGTTCAATTGTAGGGCATGGGTCAGCGCGTTGCTAACCTGGGCGGCCGACGACGGCGGTGAGCTTGCGCACAGGGGCCGTCCGCCTGCGGTCCGCCGGCCAGAGCGGCCGCCGGCTGCCGCTCCGCTGAGGCGGAGCCGCGGCGCGCTAGACGCCGCGCCGGCGCTGCATCTTCTCGAACGCGTCATGGTACTCGGGCTGCAGGCGGATCTGGCCGTCGGCGTCGGCGTCCCGGAGGGATTCCATGTCCGCAACGCTGGGATCGCTGAACCACTTGGCGATGCTCACCCCGTGCGTGGGGACGAAGATCCGGTGCACATAATTTCCCGCCTCGATGCTGCCGGTCCGGACGACCCGAAGGTAGGCGCCCACTCTCCCGGCCGCGGCAAATCTCTCGACCCAGTGCGGCTCGCCCATCCGCCGCTGGAACGTGGCGCAGGGAGTGCGGGGCGAGGTCACTTCCACCTCGACGTCCAGGCCGATCTTCCAGCGCTCACCGATGATGGCGTTGGAGACGTCGATTCCGGCGAGGCGCAGGTTCTCCCCGAAGATGCCCGGCGGCAGTTCGCGCTGGAGCTCCCCGGCCCAATAGTCGGCGTCGCCCTGGGAGTAGGCGTACAGGGCCTGGTCCTCGCCGCCGTGGTAAATCCTGCTCGCCTGGATGTCTCCGTGCAGGCCCAGCTTGTGGACCCGCACCGGCCCGTCCACGGCGCGCTTGTCGATGGCGGTCACGCCGACGCTGCCGGAGTCCTTAAGCAGCTGGTGAACCCGGCAGACGGCCAGCACAGATGCCGTATCCATGGCACCAGTCTAGGCCTGGCGCCATGGCGCGGCTGGGTGAAGCGGCGGGCAGGAACGTTCGCTCCGCTTTTCCCCATCGCGCTGGCACTGGAAGCCGGTTAGGCTGACGAGGGGAAACCGGCCCGGCGGCGGTTGCTGCGTGCCTGACACCAGCCAGTTCCGGCCGCGGTCTCCCCGTTTCAGCAGGCGCGCAGTTCTGCCGCAGGGCAGCTACTTCGCGCGGACATGAGCAAGGGGGAGGCATTGGGCACGCCAGAGAACTCAGACGAGCCAGTCGAGCCGCAGGCGGGCCGGAAGCAGCCGCCGTGGCAGGTCCCGCAGCCGGAACTCCGGCCGGAGCTGCTCAACCCGGATCCGGCGCAGCCCGGCGCCCCGGCCGCACCGGATGCGGTCTATGACCCCTTCGAGCACGAACGGGAACGCGAACTAGAGGGCGCGGCGGCACGGAAGAAGCGCTCCCAGCGCCGCACGCTCGTCGTCGGGCTCGGCGTGACAGCGCTCCTGGCCGGCACCATCACCGCCGTCGTTGCCAGCAAGGAGGAGGAACCCGACTACGCGCAGGTCTGCTTCAACGAGGAAAGCGGCGACCGCGTCGAGGACACGCAGTGCAACAACAGCAGCAGCGAGGGGCGCAGCTCCGCGATCTACGCCTGGTACTTCTTCGCCCGCGGCGCCAGCGTGCCCGGGGTGGGCCAGAACCGCGCAAACTACCCCAACTACACCAAGACGGCACCGGCCGGCGCCAGGACGTCCCCGGGCTACAGCACCAAGGGCGGAACCGTCAGCAGGGGCGGATTCGGCGGCAGCTCCAAGGGTGGAAGCACGGGAGGCTAGCCATGCAACGACTGTCATCGAAGCCGCGACCGAACTGGAAACAACGGATCGAAGAGCAAGGCCTGATCTTTTCCACCACCACGATGCCCGACGGCCGGAACATCGAATACTGGCACGAGAGCGCCTACTACGAATTCACCATCGACGAAGTGGAGACCCTCGAGCAGACGGCCGAAGACATGCACCGTATGTGCCTGGAAGCGGCAAGATTCCTCGCTACCGGGGCCATGGGCACGATCGGCATCGGGCCGCAGGCCCTGGAGCTGGCGGCGGAATCGTTGCAGGCCGGAGACGCTGACGT
>JAODMV010000386.1 GCA_025464875.1 Arthrobacter sp.
AAGGTCATCCACGACCTGGGCCTGATCGACGCCGACGAGCCCTTCAGCGCGCTGCTGAACCAGGGCCAGGTCCTCAACGGCGGCAAGGCCATGAGCAAGTCCCTGGGCAACGGTGTTGACCTGGGCGAGCAGCTGGACAAGTTCGGCGTGGACGCCGTGCGCCTGACCATGATCTTCGCCTCCCCGCCGGAGGACGACGTCGACTGGGCGGACGTCTCGCCGTCGGGATCGGCGAAGTTCCTGGCCCGGGCCTGGCGGCTGGGGCAGGACGTCGCGAGCGAGCCCGGCGTCGACTTCGCCTCCGGTGACCGCGCCCTGCGCACGGTCACCCACCGCACCATCGCCGATGCCGAAGCGCTGCTGGACCACAACAAGTTCAACGTGGTCGTGGCGAAACTGATGGAGCTGGTCAACGCGACCCGCAAGACCATCGACAGCGGAGCAGGCGGGGCGGACCCGGCAGTGCGCGAAGCGGTGGAAACAGTCGCCGTGATCCTGAGCCTGTTCGCGCCGTACACGGCCGAGGATCTCTGGAACGTGCTGGGGCACCCCGCGTCGGTCGCCAACGCCGGGTGGCCCACCCACGACGATGCGCTTCTGGTGCAGGACACGGTCACCGCCGTCGTCCAGGTCCAGGGCAAGGTGCGTGACCGCCTGGAGGTTTCGCCGGACATCAGCGAAGACGAGCTGCGCGAGCTGGCGCTGGCATCGGAGAATGTCCAGCGGGCACTCGACGGCCGCGGTATCCGCACAGTGATCGTCCGCGCCCCTAAACTGGTCAACATCGTCCCGGCGTAGCCGGGCTCCGGCCGCCGGCGCAAGCCGGCGGCCGGCCGAAGCAGTTTGACCAGACAGCAGGAGGTGCCTCGTGCTCGACCGCGACCGGCCAGGATGGCCGTGGCTGAGGGAGCGCCTCATCCGGCTCCGCCAGATCCCAGGATCCGGAGCCGTCCCCGAACGGGTACCTGCCGCGGCGGTGCGGACGGCCGTGGTCACGGATTCCGCCGCCGCGCTGCCGGCAGACTGGGTGCGCGCCTGCACCGCCGATGGCAGACTCACGGTGGTCCCCATGCCGGTCATGGTGGGAGCCGAAATCTATGGTGAAGGCGACGACGACATCGCCGAGGCGATCGCCCTCGCCCTCGCCAGTGCCGTGCCCGTCAAGACCTCGCGTCCCTCACCCGGACAGCTTGAACAGGCATATCTAGCGGCCCTGAACCGCGGCTTCGAGTCCGTGGTATCGGTGCATATTTCCGGAGAGCTGTCCGGCACCGCCGACTCCGCCCGTCTCGCGGCTGCCCGCATCGGCATCCCGGTGGAGGTCCTGGATTCGCGGACCGTGGGGATGGCCCAGGGCATGGGCGTCCAGAGCGCCGTCATCGCGGCGGCGGACGGCCGGGACGCGGCGGACGTCAGAGCCTTCGCCGAGGAACGGCTGGCGCGGACCAAGGTCTACTTCTACGTCCCGAGCCTGGAGCAGCTCCGGCGAGGCGGCCGGATCGGTGCGACAGCCTCGCTCTGGGGCGCCATGTTCTCGATCAAGCCCATCCTGGCCGTCGAAGAGGGAAGGATCGTTCCGCTGGAACGGGTCCGATCGGCGGCGAAGGCGGTCGCCCGGCTGGAGGAAATTGTTGCCGCCGACGCGTCCACCCGGTCCCCCGGGCAGGCCCGGCTGGCCGTGCATCACTTCGGCAACCCGGCAGAGGCCGAACAGCTGGCGTCCCGCCTGGCAGTACTGCTGCCGGGTTGCCCGCCGGCCCAGATCAGTGCACTCCCGGCGGTGCTGGCGGCCCACGCCGGTCTCGGCGTGCTGGCGGTGATTGTGGGGGAAAGCAGCACACCCCTCGGCGACGCCCTGGCCTCCGGGCGGCACGCCGGCGGTGCCGGGGGAACTCCGGAGCGTGGCAGCGCGGGGGACTAGCCCGCCGTTGGGGTTGTTTCCACATACGCCCGGCACGGAGTGTCCGCGGGCCTGAGGCCTTCCTAGGCTGGTTCCTATGTCACATCGGAGTTCCGGCCCGCACGAGGCCCGGGGTGCTGAAGACGCCGCTGGCGTCGGGGCCGCCCGGGACCGCTGGTCTGCTGCCCTGACCGGCGCGGAGGACGCACGGCGTCCGGCCGGGCTGCTGACCATCCCGCCGGGCGGCCCGGCGTCCGCAGCTTCTGATCCTTTCGAGGACGACGGCGGGTCCCACCGCGGAGGCGCCGCCGCTGCCGGCGGTCACAATGAACTCCGGCGGGGCGGAAGGCGCCCCATATCGACGCGGTTGAGGACCCGGACCGGGCTGCGGACAGCGGTCCTGCTCGGAGTCCTCGCCGTGGCGCTGGGCGGCTGGTTCTGGTGGCAGCCTGCCGGCGGCACGCCCGAGGTGGTGCCGCTCAGCGAGGTGTCGCCCGGGGGGAGCCCTGGGCCTGGGGCGGAAGCCGAAACCCCGGCTCAACCGTCCGGCGGAGATCCCGGAGCGGGCCCGGAGAGGATCATCGTCCATGTTGCCGGTGCAGTCACCAGGCCCGGGGTGGTGGAACTGCCGGCGGGAAGCCGCCTTCATGAGGCCCTCGCGGCCGCTGGCGGCAGCACGGCGGTTGCTGACCCGGACCGGCTCAACCTTGCCGCCGTGCTGCAGGACGGTCAGAAGATCCATGTGCAGGCACGCGGCGATCCGCCCTTGGCGGAGCCCCATCCCGGCGAGCCCGCCGGATCGGCCGGAGCCGGATCGGCCGGCGAGCGCGCCGCCCCGGCCGGCGGGAAAATTGATCTGAACACCGCGAGCGTCGAAGAGCTGGGAACCCTTCCGCGCGTCGGGCCGGTTCTTGCCCAGCGGATCGTGGACTGGCGGAAGCAGCATGGCCGGTTCAAAACCGTGGAGGAGCTTGACGCCGTGGACGGCGTTGGCCCGAAGATGCTCGAAGCCCTGATGCCCCTGGTCCGGGTCTGACGTGACAAGGCCCAGCCGCTGGCAGCGGTACGTCGACGCCGCCGTCAATCACCCGGGGACCGGCTACCCCGGACCGCCGGCTGATGCCGATTCCGCTGATGCCGGTGCCCCTACCCGCTGGACCGGATTCATCGGGTGGCTCGGGAACCATGTCCGCTCGCGTCTCGGGCCGGACCAGGCTGCCCCGGCCAGGGCCGAGGCAGCGGATCGCCGGACGGACCTCCGGCTGGTGCCGCCGGTGCTGCTGGTCTGGGCTACGGCTCTCGCCGGCAACTGGCTCGGCCCGGCCCCGCTGGCGGCTTTGTCCGCGTTCCTGGTGGCAGCCGCGGGAGGGCTCCTGCAGGTGGCGAGCATGCGAGGGAAGGCACGGGCCCCGGACGAGGGCAGCGGCAGGGGCAGAAGCAGGGGGCGTGCCCGGACCGGGAACAGGGCTCCGCCGAGTCGGCTGACAACGCTGGCCGTGGCGATGCTGCTCGCGGCCCCGGCGGGTGCCCACTCGGCCGTCGTGGCGTCCCAGCGTCAAGGCGGCGCCGTCGCGGAGGCCGTCGCCGCGCACGCGGCCGTCGTGGCGGAACTGGAGGTTACGGGCGCCCCGCGGCAGCTCAACGTCCCCGGGACCTCCGGGCGGGCGGATCGATGGGCGGTTCCCGCCACGCTGCTGGTGCTGTACTCGAACGCACGCCGGAGCACCGCCGCAGCCAGGGTGCTGGTCATGGGAGGCGCGGACTGGGAGGGCGCCGTTCCGGGCCAACGCCTCCGGGTTACCGGCAGGCTCAGGCCTGCGGCGGCGGGACAGGCCGAGGCGGCGATCCTTTCCGCCTCGTCCGCTGCCTCCGCTCTCCGGGCCCCCGCCGCCTGGCAGCAGGGGCCCGGCGACCTCCGCAGGGGATTCACCGCCGCCGCGGCGCAGCTCGGCGGCGACGCCCGCGGGCTACTGCCGGGGATGGTCACCGGGGATACGAGTGCGCTGGACGCCGAACTGGACAGCGCCATGAAGACCGTCGGGATGACCCACCTGACAGCCGTCAGCGGGGCCAACTGCAGCCTGATCCTCGGCTCGTTACTGCTTGGCGCCCGCAGCCTCCGCCTTTCCAGGGCCGCAGCTGCGGGGGTCAGCCTCGCCGGACTGGGATTGTTCGTGCTCATGGTCGGCCTGGACCCCAGCGTGCTGCGGGCAGCCCTCATGGGCGCTATCGGCCTCACGGCCCTGGCCTTCGGCCGGGCCGGGCGTGGCTTCAGCTTCCTCTGCCTCGCCGTGATCGGCCTGCTGCTGGTGGATCCCGTACTGTCCACGAGCTTCGGATTCCTGCTCTCAGTGCTGGCCACGCTGGGCATCGTCGTGGCCGGACGGTCAATCATGGCCTGGCTCCCACCCACCGTGCCCCGCTGGGCGGCTGCCGGTCTCGCCGTTCCCCTGTCCGCCCAGGTCTTCTGCGGCCCGGTGATCGTGCTGCTGCAGCCGCAGTTCTCCACCTACGCCCTCGCAGCCAATATGGCGGCTGCCGGGCTGGTAGCTCCCGTCACGCTCCTCGGAACCGCCGCCGTGCCATTCGTTCCCGTGGTCCCGGTGATAGGCGATGCGCTGATGGGGGCGGCTGCTGTCTTTGCCGGCGGGGTGGCCGCTATCGCACGTTCCTTCGCGTCCCTTCCCGGAGCCGCCCTCCCGTGGCCGGAAGGAGTCTTCGGCGCCGCCACGATGGCGTTCTTCTCCGCCGTCGCCCTCGCCGTCATCTGGCTGGCACTCCACCCCGCCACAGCCGTGGGGTTGGCCCTGGCGGCGCACTCCCGGGCAGTAGCAGTTCTCGAGCGCCGGCAGGTCCGGCCTCGTGCCTGGTCCTGTAGGCGCAAACGCGCCCTGCGCGGCTTGGTGGACCGGTCCGGCCGTGGCACGCTTAGAGTCTGCAAACCAACTTCCGGGAGGAACCAAGAGTGGCTGCTGCCCAGACCCAACGCCCCAAGACCTCGGCGTCGAAGACCGCCACCTGGCGTGATGTGACCCCGGCGGCAGTGGTGCTGGTCGGCGGGCCGGAGGACTATCTGGGGACCCGCGCCATGGACCGCATCCGTGCGCAAGTCCGTTCGGCCCAACCCGATGTCGAAGTCACCCGCCTCACCGCCGGCAGCTATGAGCCGGGCTCACTTGCCATGAATATCAGCCCCTCGCTTTTCGGCGAGCAGAAGCTGATCGAGGTAGAGGGGCTGGAGGCCATGAACGACGCCTTCCTGGCAGACGCCCTGAGGTACGTGGCGCAGCCGGAGCCGGACGCCGTGCTGGTCCTGCGCCATGGCGGGGGAGTGCGCGGCAAGAAGCTGCTGGACGCGATCAAGGCCGGCGGCTGGCCGGTCGTTGACTGCCAGCCCTTGAAGAAGGACGCGGACAAGGTTGCGTTCGTGGCAGCCGAGTTCAAGGCGGCGTCCCGACGCATCGATTCCGACGCCGTGCAGGCCCTGGTGAATGCCGTCGGCGCCCACCTGGCCGAGCTCGCGGCCGCCTGCAGCCAGCTGATTGCCGATGCCACCACCGGAGTGGATTCCGCCATGGTGGACCGGTACTACGGCGGCCGGGTCGAAGCCACCGGCTTCAAGGTCGCCGACGCCGCCATGGCCGGAAACGCACCCCTGGCGCTGTCCACCCTGCGCCACGCCCTCGCCACCGGCGCGGATCCGGTTCCGATTGTGGCGGCCCTGGCGTCGAAGCTGCGCTCCCTGGCCAAGGTCGCCGGCGCGCAGGGGTCCTCTGCACAGATTGCCAAGCAGTTGGGCATGCAGCCCTGGCTCGTGGAGCAGGCACAAAGGGACGTCAGGCGCTGGACCCCGGAGGGTCTCGTGAGGTCCATCCAGGTAACTGCGGAGGCCGACGCCCAGGTCAAGGGTGAATCACGGGACCCGGTCTACGCCGTGGAACATGCCGTCACGGTCATCGCGACCTCGGTCCGGCGCTGACCCGGGCGCCCCCGGCCTGATGAGGGGGCCGCTTAACTGGAAGTGGCCGGCACCCAAGGGTGCCGGCCACAATCATCAGTTCAGTTGAACTGGAAACCTTAGAGTGCGTTGACCTTTTTGGAGATCGCGGACTTGCGGTTTGCGGCGTTGTTCTTGTGAAGAACGCCCTTGCTGACAGCCTTGTCCAGCTTGCGGCCGGCAGAAACCAGTGCAGCAGTCGCAGCTTCCTTGTCGGTGGACTCGACCGCGGTGTTGACGGCGCGGATGGCCGTCTTCAGCTCGGACTTGACAGCGTTGTTGCGCTGGCGAGCCTTTTCGTTGGTCAGGATGCGCTTCTTCTGGGACTTGATATTAGCCACGTGTGAACTCTCTTTTTCAATGCGGAAAATGGTCTAGAGGGCTTTCAGATTGGCCATCGACTGAGCGGCGTGGGGATACCTATGGCGACCAACCATCTGTGGCCGTCGACCTGCACGGACACACAGCTGTAAATCATAGCAGAGACCGGGTGCCGCGGCGATCAGCCAGCGATTGCCGGTGATCCGGCTGCTCCCTCGGAGCGCCGCCGGCGGCGGACTGGAGCTAGGACCAGCCGTGCCGGGCCCGCAGGGCGGCGGCGACGAGACTGAAGCGGCCGGCGTCCAGGACGGCTCCTTCACGGCGGACATCCTTCGGGTTGATCCGCAGGACACGGTCCAGCTTCGCCTCGCTGGGGCGCCACTGCCGGTCCCAGGGGCCCGTGCCGATGTCCACATAATCGTCCGCCCGGCGGGAGTCGCCGTCGTGGTCCTTGCTGGTCAGCATGAGTCCCAGCAGGTGCCGGCCGCTCGTGCCGACCAGCAGCACCGGGCGGTCCTTGCCCTGGGAATGGTCCTCTTCAAAGGGCACCCAGGTCCAGACCACTTCGCCCGGTTCGGGGCGGCCGTTGGGGGAGGGGGCGTAGCGAACGGCAGCGGCGCCCCGGAAGTCGCCGGGGTAACGCCCGGCCAGCCCGCCGCCGGCCGCGCCCGTTCCCGCACCGGGTTTACGGGCAGGCTTCCGGCCGGGCTTCGGGGCGGGCTGCCCGGCCCGGGTCTTTACTGCCGGCCTGCCGGAGGAGGTGGGCGCGGAGCCGCCGAGCCCGTTCAGGAAGCGCAGCGCGCCGCGGACCGCATTGCCGATCGAGCGTATGTTCAAAGCCATGGGGACACCATACCGGCAGCACCCGTCCGGATTCCTGCCGGGGCCGCAGACAAGAATCCGCTCACGAGGGGCTATGGCCAGCTCCGGCGGCCCGAGCTGATGAAGCAAGCCAGGAATGCACTCCGACGGGCCCAAACGTGGGAGACTATGAGTTCAGGTACGCGGCATGTCGCG
>JAODMV010000397.1 GCA_025464875.1 Arthrobacter sp.
CAGGTGGTCCGTGAGGGCCTGGCCGACAACGAACGGGGAAAGGCCGTCTCCATCCCGAGCAAGCGCTACAAGGCCCTGGCCGCGGCGGCCCGGATCCTGCCTGCCAAAGTCCTGGCAGGACCGCCGCACCGCGCCGAGTAGCCCCGCCCAGATGGGCCGCTGCCTCCCGGCCGGGGACGCGGGATCAAAGGCCCTGGACGCGGGATCAAAGGCCCTGGACGGGGCGGGGGACCGGGCCGGTGCGTGGGTGCGGCCGGTTGCGGACCAGGACCACAACGAGGATGCCAATGCTGGCACCAAGTAGGGTCTCGACGGCACGCTCCGTCACCAGCACTTGGGGATCGGCGGGCGCGGCGAGCTGCGTCATCAGCAGGACCACGGGGGTGAAGGAGACCATGGCCAGGCCGTAGTGCCGGGTCATGAACAGTTCGGTGGTGAATTGAAGGACAATCACCAGCAGGGCCAGGACGGCTGCCTCATGCCCGGGGAATGCCCGCAGCGGCGACCCCGCCCACGGGAACAGTACGGCTGCGACCACCACGAGGCCCACAAGGGTGCCGACAATGCGGTGGATGCCCCGATAGACGCTGCTGGACATGTCCGCCCCGGCAAGCGGCACGGCTGCCGCGGCCATAGCCCAATGCGGGTGGCCGCTTCCGCTCAGGACCCCGATGGATCCGGCCGCTCCCACCGCGGCCACATACCGGGCGGCATGGATCCAGGCCGCCCGGCGGCGCGCACCACGCAGCGGAGCGACACCCCGCCCCGCACCGCGCTCCCAGGCGCGGGCCCGGACCCAGCCGCCAAAGCCGATCACCATCGAGAAGGCGGCGGACGCGGCTGCGATGAGCACGGCGGCATGCCAGGGAATGGCCGTCGGGATGGACGCGCAGGCGCCCAAAGCCAAGATCCCCCAGAAGGGGCCGTTGGGTTTGAGGCCCACCTTGTCTGCGAACAGCGAACCTGCACCGGCCAGCACAGTCTCAGTGACCACCAGCCCCCACGAATGGATGTGATTGACCGAGAGTCCGGCACCCACCCCCACCCCGGCCAGCAGCAGGAAGGCTGCCTGGCCCTGATGCCGGAGCCTGAGCTGATGCGGTTCCGAGCGGCCGTACATGCCGGTCAGGGCGCCACAGACGGCGTAGATAATAAGGTCCGGGCGTCCGGCGGCCAGCAGCAGCAAAGATGGGCCGGCCACGCTGATAGCCACACGTAGCGCGGCGAGGCGGTCCTTGTTTGCCGGAGCAAAGCTGTGCAGGGTGCGGACGTGCCGCAGCAGGGACTGCAGGGTGACCTCCATGTGCGTCGACATTTCCCCAGGCGCTCCGGGCACGTCTAAGGCCTGCCCCCGTGCACCTCCCTGGGGGAAGCGCACGGGCAGCAGGCCTCAACGGGCGGGGCTTGTACTACTGAGTCGGGATGAGGCGGTCAGAAACAGGACGCTTCGGACCGCTGCCAGGAGCGCAGGCTCAGGCCCGGACCGGAACCCTTGCGGCTTCCGGGGCCGGCGTATCGAGCGGCAGTTCTGCAAGGTCGATCAGCGGGTTCTCGTCCTGCGTCGCGACGAGCTCGCGGGCCTCGGCCTGGGTGTCCACGCTGGGCATGGAGCCGGGCAGGGGCCGCTGGGCCGATTCCTTGAGGAAGTAGATCGCTACCGCACCGATCGCCGAGGTCGCCATCAGGTAGTAGGCCGGCATCATGTCATCGCCAGTGGCCGTGATGAGGGCGGCGACAATGAACGGCGTGGTTCCACCGAAGATGGCCACGGAGAAGTTGTACGAGATCCCCATGGCGCCGTAACGGCTCGACGTCGGGAACTGGGCCGGCAGCGCCGAGGCGAGGTTGGCCACGTAGAACGTCACCGGGAAGGCGATCAGGCCGAGTCCCAACAGGGTGGACCAGATCTCTCCGACGCCGATCAGCAGGAACGCCGGGGCAGCCAGGACGACGGTACTGAGGGCGCCGATCCACAGCACGGGCCGGCGGCCGATACGGTCGGAGAGCTTGCCGGTCAGCGGAATGCAGAGGCTCATGATGACGAGCACGGGGATCGTCAACAGGGTCCCGTGGACGGGATCGTAGCCCTTGGATTCCGTAAGGTACGTCGGCATGTAGGACGTCAGGGCGTAGCCAGCGGTGTTGGCGGCTGCCACGAGGACCATCGCAATGATGATGGAACGCCAGTAGGCCTTCACAATGCCCACCGGGCCCTTGGACGCGGCAGCGTCTGAAGCGGTGGCATCCTTGGCGAGCTCCTCCTGGGCATCCAGGGTCGCCTGGAACTGAGGAGATTCCTCAATTTTGTTCCGGAAGTAGATCGCGATCAGGCCAAGCGGGCCGGCGATCAGGAACGGGATCCTCCAGCCCCATTCCTCCATGGCGGCCTGACCCAGGGTCAGCTGCAGCACGGAGACGAGGGCGGCACCGAGGGCGAAGCCGAGGTAACTTCCCATATCAAGGAAACTGGCAAAGAAGCCGCGGCGCTTGTCCGGGGCGTACTCGCTCACGAAGGTCGTCGCGCCGGCATATTCGCCGCCGGTGGAGAAGCCCTGGACGAGCTTGAGCAGCACGAGCAGCGCAGCTGCCCACATGCCGATCTGGGCGTAGCCGGGCAGGAGCCCAATGGCGAAGGTGCTTGCCGCCATGAGCATCAATGTGGCGGCGAGGACCTTCTGGCGGCCTATCTTGTCGCCAAACCAGCCGAAGATGACGCCGCCGAGAGGGCGGGCGATGAAGGTGGCGGCGAACGTTCCCAGAAGGAACAGCGTCTGGACGGACTTGTCCGCCTCAGGCAGGAACACAGGTCCCATCGTCGTGATCAGGTAGCCGAAGATGCCGACGTCGTACCATTCCATGGTGTTTCCCACGATGGTGCCGCCGAGTGCTTTCTTGAGCATCGGCTGGTTGACAACGTTGACGTCGGACTCTTTGAGCCGACGGCGCATCATTCGTCTTGGTTTTTTCGCACTCTTGGGTGCGCCTTGGTTAGTTCCGCTGGCGTCCGTGACGCCTGCTGAAGAGTCGGTCATGCTTCGGTCTTTGGGCATTTGGGCAACTCCTGTGGAGGTCATTTGCTTGCGACTTGTAGCTGCCCCGCTCCGGGCAGGCTTTCAATTTTACGCGACATCTGTGGATTTCCCGACTTCAGTGCCGTATCATCCCCTGTTTCGGGCTCTAGATCCGGTCCTTTCGGCTGAAAACTTTCCGCTGTTTCGCCGCGCGGGTACTGGGAACTGGCGCCATACACGGTATCCTCGGCAAATTTTTTCCCGTTCCGGCGACAGACGACCGGTTTGGGGTCGGACGCGGCGCCGGAGAGCCTCCCGGCAGGCGCCGCTCGGGGCCCCGGTGGCACGAGGAAAAAGGGTATCCAAGGAGTCTGGAAAGCGCTTAGGGTTGAACCCAACGGAGTGCCGACGAGAACCCACGCAAGGAGAGCAGTCCATGACTGGCAAAGACAGCGACAAAAGCGGCAAGAGCAAAGCTTCCTCAGAAGCGGATCCGTCAGAAGCGGATCCGTCGGCCAACGCGGAGAAGGGCTTCAGGTCCCGCCTGACCGACGCGCAGAAGGAGATGCTCGCCAGCAAGTCCCGGGGCGGCAGCGCCACACAGAGCGTCGGGCACAGCCATAAGCCCACCCACGCAAGCGGAAAACAGGGCCCGGCGGAGAAGAAAGTCCGCTGGTAGCCACTAGAGACGGCCCTGCCTGCAGCACTAGGATTGACGGACACTTCATTTCATCGTGGAAAGGAAGAGCAATGGCGGCACACCACTTCGGACAAGGTATCGGGCCCGAGGTAGCCAGTTCTTTGGCTGCGTCCATGGGTGAGGCGCCAGGGCCCGAAACGGTGCGCCCCGCTCCACCTGTGGCGTCCGGGGGGCAGCAATGGCCAGACGGCTACGGCAAGCACCGCCATCCCAAGCAACACGACATCCAGCATGGCCGGATGGGCCAGGAGGCGGCGGTCAACGCGGTCCACCGCACCGGCCGCCCGGACATGCCGCACTCCTCCTAGGACACCGGCTCCTAGGACACCGGCGCCGTCGGCGGGCGGTCAGCCCGGCTCGACCACCACCTCCGACGGCGACTTGTCCAGCCGCCAGCCGCGCCATACCGGGTGCCGGAGCTTCCCGCTGCCGGTCCATTCCCCGTAGCTGACCTCGCCGACGAGCTTGGCGCTCACCCAATGTGCATCGGACGCATCGGCTGCCGGCACCTCCTCGAACGGCGAAGTCTTCCGGGGGAGGGCGTCCAGCTGCTGCCGCAGTTCCTGGAGTTCGCGGGTGCTGAAGCCGCTGCCCACCCGCCCCACGTACCGCAGCTTCGAGCCGTCGGGTATGCCCAGCAGCAGGGAGCCCACCGAATTCCGGCGCTCGCCCTTGCCCGGGCGCCAGCCACCCACCACCACTTCCTGGCTTCGCTCGAACTTGAGCTTGAGCCAGGACCGGCTCCGCTGCCCGACGTATCGGCCGTCGGTGCGCTTGGCCATCACCCCCTCAAGCCCCAGCTCCCGGACGCTTTCCAGGATGTGCTCGGCGTCGCCGTCGATCACCCCGGACAGCTCGATCGGGCAGGCCGAGGGGTGGAAAAAACCCTCCAGGCGGGCCCGGCGTTTCCGCAAGGGTAGCCGCCGGAGGTCCTCGCCCCCGTCGGACAGCAGGTCGAAGAGCATCAGCCGCACCGGCGTCGACGCCTGCACTTTGGCGACGTCGGCAGGCTTGGTGAGTTTCATGCGGCCCTGCAGCAGCCCGAAGTCCGGGCGGCCGGAGGACCCGACGGCGATGATCTCGCCGTCGGCGACGAAGTCCTGCTCCGGCCAGCACGCGCGTTCGGTCAGTTCCGGATAGCTTGCGGACATGTCCTTGCCGTTGCGGCTGATGAGCCGGACCCGCTGGGCGTCCCTTACAACCAGGGCCCGCACCCCGTCCCACTTGAGCTCAAACTGCCAGTCTTTGTCCGCCACCTCCGCGGTACTTCCGGAGCTGGCCAGCATGGGCCGGAAGTCCGCCGGATCCGGTGCGGCCGGCAGGTCCGCCTCAGCCGGTGCGGCCTTGTCGTGGCCGGCGTCGTCCCGCTCGGCGGGACCGGAGCCGGGCACGGATTCTCGGTCCGGGGGTGTTGCGGCGTGCCGCTTCTTGGAATCCGGCGCGTTCATCAGGTGGATGAGCCACTGGTCGTTGTCCTTGCCGGTATGGATCAGTGCGAACCTCCGGGTGCCGCCCAATCCGCCGCCGGGCTCTCCCGTGAGGGTGGCGATGACTTCCTTGCCGGCGATCCATTTCTCGCACTCGTAGTAGCCGCGGTCCCAGATGCTCATCGTGCCGGCACCGTATTGGCCCTTGGGGATGGTGCCTTCGAAGTCGGCGTAGTCCATCGGATGGTCCTCGGTCTGGACCGCCAGATGGTTCGTCGCGCCCGAGTCGGGGACACCCTTGGGCAGGGCCCAGGACACCAGCACGCCGTCACGTTCCAGTCTGAGGTCATAATGCAGCCGGCTGGCGTGGTGTTCCTGGATGACGAACTTTTCGCGGAGGGTGGCGCCGGTGCCGGTGCCGGTGCCGGCGCGGTGCCGGTCCGCCGTGAACGGCTCGGGGGTGACGGACGCGTCCCGTTTGGCTCGGTACAGCTCCAGCCGCGGGTCGGAGTCGCCGCCGCCGCCCGGTCCGTCCGCCGGCGGCTCTGCCGTTTTGTCGGCCGAACGCCTGCCCCCGGAGATGGCAGCGAACGGATCCTTTCCGGCCTTCACCCGCCGCAGCACTTCCTTGTAGTCCAGCTGGCGGAGGGAGGGGGAGCTGAGCTCGCGCCAGGTCCGCGGCGCCGCCACAGTCGGCTGCGGCCGTCCGCGGAGGGAGTAGGGCACGATCGTGGTTTTCGCGGCGCTGTTCTGGCTCCAGTCCACCAGGACTTTGCCGGTCCGCAGCGTCTTCTTCATGTCGCTCACGGCAAGCTCCGGATGGTCCGCCTCCAGCGATCGGGCCAGTTCATGGGCGAACTCGGAAATCTGCTCCGAGCTCTGGGTCCCGTCGAGGGCGGCGTAGAGGTGGATTCCCTTGCTGCCGCTGGTCACGGGGAGGGGGTCCAGGCCCACGTCCTGCAGGATGGTGCGGGCCAGCCTGGCGACTTCCGCGCATTCGGCCAGGCCCGCGCCTTCTCCCGGGTCCAGGTCCAGCACCAGGCGGTCCGGCGGCATCGGGTTTCCGTGCGAGTCCACGCGCCACTGCGGCACGTGGATCTCCAGGGCGGCGATCTGCGCGAACCAGGCCAGTGTTGCGGGATCGTTAACCAGCGGGTACTGGATGGTCCGCTCCTTGTGCGTGATGGAGGCCCGCGGCACCCAGCCGGGGGTGGAATGGTCCAGGTTCTTCTGGAAGAACATCTCCCCGGGGGCATCAGCCGTCCCGACGCCGTGGACCCAGCGTTTCCGGGTAGCCGGCCGGTTGGCGGCGGCCGGGATCAGCGCCGGCGCCACCGCTGCGTAGTAGGCCAGCACATCGGCCTTGGTGGTTCCCGTCTCCGGATAGATGACCTTGTCCAGGTTGGTCACCACCAGCTCGCGGCCATCGACCCGGACCCGCTCCCTACTGGCCAAAGGGCTTCACCTCCGCGCAACTGTAAGGTTCACTTGATCCATGAGAGCCATCTGGAAAGGCGCGATAGCGTTCGGGCTGGTCAACGTGCCCGTCAAGGTCTACAGCGCGACCGAGGACCACGACATCAGCCTTCATCAAGTCCACAATGCCGACGGCGGGCGGATCCGCTACCAGCGCCGCTGCGAGGTGTGCAGCAAGATCGTGGACTATGAGGATATCGACAAGGCCTACGAGGACGACGGCCGCACCGTGGTCCTCACCCGCGAGGAGCTTAAGTCCATCCCCGCGGAGAACAGCCACGAGATCGAAGTGGTGCAGTTCGTCCCGGCCGATCAGCTCGACCCCATCATGTTCGAGAAGAGCTACTACCTTGAACCGGACTCGAAGTCGCCCAAGGCCTACGTGCTGCTGCGGCGGGCGCTGGAGGATACGGACCGGGTGGCGATTGTGCAGTTCGCCCTGCGCGACAAGACCCGGCTGGGGGCTCTGCGAATCCGCGGCGACGTCCTGGTGCTGCAGGCCCTGCTTTGGGCGGATGAGGTGCGCGAGGCCAGCTTCCCGGCCCTCGACACCTCCATCCGCATCTCCGCCCAGGAACGGGAGATGTCCGCGGCCCTGGTGGATTCGATGGCCGCCGACTTCGAACCCGAACAGTTCACGGACGAGTACCAGGCCCAGCTGCGGCAGCTTATCGAGGCGAAGCTGGAAAAGGGGGAGTCGCTGGACACCGAGGAAACCTTCGGGACGCCGGCCGAGGCAGGCAGCGGCGAAGTGATCGACCTGATGGAGGCGCTCAAACGGAGCCTGGAAAAGAAGCGAGGAGGCGGCGATGCTGCCGCACCGGACGAGTCGACGGCGAAGCCCGCCACTAAGCCTTCCGTAAAGTCGACGGCGGCCAAGCCCGCGGCGAAAAAGACCGCCGCGGGAAGCGCCCCGAAAACCGCTGCTAAGCCGGCATCGAAGACCGCTGCGAACGCCCCTAAGGCTGCAGCCAAAAGCACCCGCAAGGGTGCCTGAGCCGCGGGGAAGGGGAACCATGGCCGGGATCAGGAGTTCCTGAGCGCTGAGATGAGCTCGCTTTTCTTCTTCGCCGAATAGCCCTTGAGGCCGATCTCCTTGGCGCGTTGCTTCAGTTGTGGGACCGTCCAGTCCTCGTAGTCGCCCGCCTTGCCGCCCTTGCGGCCCACTGCGGAGCGGCCTCTCTTGGCGGCGGCATTGGAGATCCGGGCGGCCTTCTGCTGGGAAGCGCCGTCGTCCAGCAGGTCCTTGTACAGTTCCGGATCCTTGATGCTGGGGTTGTCGGCGCCGGTCTTCTTGCTGGCGGCCATGGCTACCTCGGCTCCTGGATTCCGGCGCCGCCCGGGTAGTCGTCGACTTCCCCTTGGTCAACGCTGGAGCGCCACTCGCCGGTTTCGACGCCCCGCGATTCAATGAAGTCCTTAAAGCGCCCGAGGTCGGCGCTGACCTGGCGATGGTCCGCTCCTAGGGCGGACCCGGTCTTCTCCACGAGGCCCTCGGGTTCCCATTCCAGCTCGACGACGACCCGGGTGCGGCCAGCGTCCAGGGCTTCGAAGGTCACGGTTCCGGCGTTGCGCGGCTTGTCCGTACTGACCCAGGCGATCTTCCGGTCCGGGGACTGTTCGAGGATCTGGGCGCCGTATTCGCGCCGCACTCCGGAGATGTCGGTGCGGAACTGGAGGGAGGTTTCGTCGATCTGTTCCACCGACTCGACGCCCGTCATGAAGACGGGGAAGCTCTCGAACTGTGTCCACTGGTTGTAGGCGGTGGACACCGGGACGGCTACTTCAATGCTTTCCTGCACGCTT
This sequence comes from Arthrobacter sp., assembly GCA_025464875.1. GTDB lineage: Bacteria > Actinomycetota > Actinomycetes > Actinomycetales > Micrococcaceae > Arthrobacter. The sequence goes on from JAODMV010000397.1 coordinate 8,421, forward strand.
GCCACGAGCTCAACCCTTCGTCGTCATCCCCGGATTTTGGTGCTGCGGTGCCGTGGTGCCGTGGTGCCGCGGTTCTGCCAGAGGCGGGGACGGCCAGCCGTTTATGTTTCAAAACTATCGGCGCCGATGGGCGAAGACAAGCATTTGCTAAGTTTGCTTATGAAGCCGTCTGGCGGGCTGCTGGGGGACCTGGGCAAGGATCAGGAACGCCGAGGGCCCGGCGGCACCCTTCAGGGTGCCGCCGGGCCCTCGATATACCGGAAAACGTCCGGAGAATTGCCGGATAATTGCCGGCTATTCGGCGTCGTGATCCGTCTCGAGGATCTGCACGAGGCGTTCGAGCGCCGCGTCGGCGCCTTCCCCCTCGGCTCGCAGCACGACAACCTCGCCGTGCGATGCGCCGAGGCTCATCAGCGACAGGATGCTTGCGGCGTCCATCGCCTCGTCAGCCGGTTCGCCTTCGCGCGCAATGGTGATGTCGAGATCGAACTCGCCTGCCGCCTCGGCGAAGATGGCGGCCGGGCGAGCGTGCAGCCCTACGCGGCTGGCAATGGTGGCGTTGCGTTCGGTCATTTCTATTTCTGCTCCTTGAATATCAGCTTCTAATTTCAGCCGGGGTTGGTCTTGCGGGACCGGGTCAGACGGTTACGGGAACCGCATCAACCGTATCAACGGTCTTCTTGACTGCCCAGCGCTTGAGCGCCACGACGGTCAGTGCGGTGATCACGGTGCCGACCAGGATGGCGACAACGAACATCAGGAAGTTGTCGATGGCAAAGAAGACGAAGA
>JAODMV010000398.1 GCA_025464875.1 Arthrobacter sp.
CAGGGTTTCGGTCAGCGTGCTTCCCGCGGCGGCCACGAGTCGGGCAATGGCGCGGGCGTTGAACTTCAACCGGGTGTCCAGGGAGCGGATCTCGGCAACCAGGTCTCCGGCGACCGCTACGCGGACCCGCTCAGCCTCGCCGCCGGGGCGGACCATGCACAGCAGGGCTGCGGCCGTAGTTGCGGACAGATCGGCGGGTGCCCCGCCGGCCAGCAGCGCCCTGAGCAGGGCGTGGAGCTGGTTTACTGCGCGGACTCTGGATTGGGCCAGGTTGACGCGGCGTTCATCCAGCACGGCCAGGGCGTCGGCAGGACCTTCGGCCTCCAGCGGCCGCGCGTCGCCCTGCAGCGCCGCCACGCACGCTGCCGCCGCTGCGTCGATGCGGTCATTCTTCCGCCCCCGCCGCGAGAAAGCTGACGAACCCGGGCCGTGGCTGTGGATGGGATGTCGACGATGTCCTCGTCACGGGCGAGCAGCCAGGCTGGCCGCGACGCGGATTGAGGCGGTCTCCCGGTTCGTGCCGGGTTCAATCACTGTGGCGGTGTTGAGCTCTTCCCGTAGTGCTCGGCCGCAGGGCTTGTTGAACAGCCCGCCCGCTACGGAGCGATTTATGCAAGGACAGGACCATCTACCTAATCGCGGTAACGGAGGCTGGCCAGAGCTCCTTGGGGGCAGTTGCCGGTGACAGGAAGATCGAACGTCTGACGGACGACCGCTGATGAGACACCGCGCGCAGCACCCTTTGGACTGGGCTCATCGTGTCTTACAAACCGGGTGCGTGATCTCTATGTAAGGGATGCGGCTTTTGCGTTACATTCCCCGGAGACAGAGTCCACCCTTAGCCGCCACTCTTCGACCGACGCGACAACTTGCTGAGCTCGTCCAGTCGCGGCCAAACGGAATAGCTAAGGAGACCACCATGAAGTTGACGCTAACGGAGTTCGTGACTCTCGACGGGGTATCGCAGGGACCCGGATCTCCCGACGAGGACACAAGCGGCGGCTTCACCCGGGGTGGTTGGCTCGTACCGCACATGGACGAGGCATTCATCGAGCAGGCCGCGGCCTGGCTCGGCGACGCCTATGCGCTCCTGCTCGGCCGGCGGACCTACGAGGCTTTCGCACGGGACTGGCCGCAAATCACCGACCCCAACGACCCGTTCACCGCGCTCATGAACAGCCTGCCGAAGTACGTCGCCTCCGACACCCTGACAAAGGGCACCTGGGAGCCAACAACGGTCCTGGCCGGTGATGTCGCTTCCCAGATCGCGCAACTGAAGCAGAAGCCCGGCCGGGACCTCCAAATTCACGGAAGCGCCCGGCTCGCCCAATCGCTGCTGGCCGCCGGACTCATCGACCAACTACGGCTCGTCATCGCACCCGTCATCGTCGGTCAAGGCCATCGCCTGTTTCCCGATGGCGGCGCCCCGGCAGGGCTACGTCTCGCCAGTCACCAGACCACGCCTGGTGGGCTCACCCTGCAGGTCTACGACGTCGTCGGTCTCCCTGCCTACGCAAGGTACTCGGGCGTCTCCGATCTCGCCTGATTCGCTCAGAGCCGTATCCTCGAGCCGCCGTCGGGCCGGTGCACGGCTGAAGAAGCTCCCAGAAACCAAACTCATCAACCCTCTGCTCTGGGACGCGCCGTCATCGGAGGGTTCGAACGAACCTTGGACCAGTTGGCCGGACACCTCACCATTGGGGCGTCTCCCGAGCGGGTGGTCAAGTCGGACACTTTCTCTTGAATAACTATCCAGTATGTGATCACCCCAGACACGGCATTGCGGCTCGCCCTGGACCAGGCCGTCACCGGCGACGGGTGCCAGCTTCTGGCCCCGACGCTTCTTCGCTCCCACGTCCTGTCGCTCCCCTACCAAGCGGTACGTCGTGGCGAGTTATCGAAGAAGAATGCCTCGACAGCTCGACTACGTGCGTGCTTTGGGCATCCGACTGCTCGGAGACCGGGTCCTTCAGGGCGCCGCTTGGAAGGTTGCCGACCAGTTCGGCTGGCCGGACGCCCACGACGTCGAATACGTCGCCCTGACACAGCTACAAGCCGACGCCTTGATCACCCTCGATCGGCAACTCTCCTTAGCGGCCCAGCGCCTGGTCAAGGTTGCACCGATCGAAGCACTGTACTGATTCACCACCCGGATCGCCAAGCCAGGTAGTCGTTGGACTTGGCGCAGCGACCAAGCTGCTCTTCGTCTTGACCACGCTGCCGGGCAGATATTGGTCCAGCTTCCTCTGTCGATTGCCTGCCTCGGAGCTGCGGTGCCTCCATGCCCCCAGCACGGAGGGGCGCGGGGAAAACTCTTGACGTCTACCTCCCACCCCGGGTCTTTCGGTGCGTCTGGTGCGGCTTCAGGATCGGGCTGCCCGACTAGCGGCCAGCCATCCCACATCACTGACGGGCGCAGGCCAGGCAGCGCAGCTCCACGCCGGCAAACCGAGCAGCCAACGGTCCTTAGGTTCCTTCGCTATGGAATTCCTTGGCGCCGTGGCAGCTGCTGGGGCCTTGTCTTTCGTGCGCCGCAGTCCTACAGTTCTTGAATCAATCCCCGTGAGACCTCATGCACTGCTGGTTGCCGGGGTGGAGTGCCTATTGGGCTCCTGGGGGTCGCCCGGAGCGGAACAGACCATGGCAACTGAACAGCCCAACGTGTTATTGATCATGGCGGACGACGTCGGCTGGTTCGATGTCGGCGCCTACCACCGCGGGATCATGGGGACCCGCACCCCGAACATCGACCGCGTGGCCGCAGAAGGCGCGCTGCTGACCGACCACTACGCCCAGGCCAGCTGCACCGCGGGGCGCGCGGCGTTCATCACCGGGCAGATACCGCTGCGCACCGGCCTCACGACGGTGGGCCTGCCCGGCGCCAAACAGGGCCTCCAGCCGGAAGACCCGACCCTGGCCGAGCTGCTCAAGCCCCAGGGCTACATGACGGCCCAGCACGGCAAGAACCACCTCGGCGACCGCAACGAGTTCCTGCCGACCCTGCACGGCTTCGACGAGTTCTATGGCAATCTGTATCACCTCAACGCCGAGGAGGAGCCGGAACAACCCGACTACCCTAAAGGCAACCCGCTGTTCGAGAAGCTTTTCGCCCCGCGCGGGGTGCTGGACTGCAAGGCAACCGACGCGGACGACGCGACCGAGGACGAACGCTTCGGCCGGGTCGGGAAACAGACCATCCTCGACACCGGTCCCCTGACCCGCAAGCGCATGGAAACCATCGAGGAAGACCTGCTGTCCCGCTCCAAAGACTTCATCCGCCGGGCGCACGAGGCGGACAACCCGTTCCTGCTGTGGCACAACACCACTCGCATGCACGTCTGGACCCGACTCTCGGACCGGTGGCGCGACAAAACGGGCCTCGGCGTGTACGCCGACGGGATGCAGGAACTGGACTGGGTCGTCGGCGAACTGCTGGACGACCTGGAGGACCTGGGCATCGCGGAGAACACCATCGTGGTGTTCGCGACCGACAACGGCGCGGAGAAGTTCAGCTGGCCTGACGGCGGCACCTCGCCGTTCCGCGGCGAGAAGGGCCTGGGCTGGGAGGGCGGCTTCCGTGCGCCCCTGCTGATCCGCTGGCCCGGCCGGATCCCGGCAGGTCAGGTCCTGAACGGCATCAGCTCGCTGGAGGACATGGTGCCGACCATCATGGCGGCCCTTGGTGTTCCGGACATCAAGGAGCAGCTGCTGGCGGGCTACCAGGCCGCCGACAAGCACTTCCAGGTGCACCTGGACGGGTACAACCAACTGCCCTACCTCACCGGTCAGGCCGAGGATTCGCCACGCCACGAATTTTTCTACTACGGCGAGCATGACCTGTTCGCCGTCCGCTACAACAACTGGAAGGTCCACTTCCAGACCAAGGACGACTGGTTCGCCGGCGCCTTGGTCAAGGCCACGGTGCCCCGGCCGGTGAATCTGCGCGTGGATCCCTTCGAGCAGCATATGGAAGCACCCGGCTACCCGGTCTACGCCGGCGAAAAGCTCTGGACCGTGATGCCCGCCGCCGCCATCGTCCAGCA
>JAODMV010000009.1 GCA_025464875.1 Arthrobacter sp.
TTCGGGCGGAAATGAGTCAAACCGAGGGTTTCGGCTTGGTGTGGGAATCCGTGCTGTTCAGAACGTATTCAGTTCGGGGGAGTGCGGCCGGTGCCTACGGAAGCACGACCACTTGGGCACCGAAGACAAGTCCGGCTCCGAAGCCGATCTGCAGTGCCAATCCGCCGCTGAGCCCAGGGTTCTCCTGCAGCAGGCGGTGGGTGGCCAAGGGGATGGAGGCGGCCGAGGTGTTGCCGGCATCGGCGATGTCGCGGGCGATGGTGACGCTCTCCGGGAGCTTCAGCTTCTTGGCCATCTCGTCGATGATCCTCATGTTGGCCTGGTGCGGGATGAACGCCACGAGGTCGTCGGCCTTGATGCCGGCCGCGTCGATGGCCTGCTGGGCCACTTTGGCCATTTCCCACACCGCCCAGCGGAAGACCGTCTGGCCGTCCTGACGGAGCGTGGGCCAGAGCGCGGCGTCGGTGACGGCCGCCTCTTCCGCGCTGAGGCCCGTGTCCCGCTTCCCGGCGGCGGCCAGCTCGCGGATGTCCAGCATCGAGTGGGTCATGCCGATGGCATCCCACTTGCTGCCGTCCGAACCCCACACCGAGGGGCCGATGCCGGGGGTGTCAGAGGGGCCGATCACGACAGCGCCCGCGCCGTCGCCGAGCAGGAAGGAGATGGTGCGTTCCGTGTTGTCGATGACGTCGGAAAGCTTCTCCGCGCCGACCACCAGGACGTAGTCAGCCGCGCCGGAGCGAACCAGGGCGTCGCCCTGCGCGATTCCGTAGCAGTAGCCCGCGCAGGCGGCGGAGATGTCGAAGGCCGGTGCCGGCGTCGCGCCCAGGCGGTCGGCCAGGCTCGCCGCCGCGGACGGGGTCGCATAGGGGTGCGTCACGGTGGAGACGATCACGGCGCCGAGCTGGGACGCCTCGATGCCGGCCTTCGCCAGGGCCTCGCGGGCGGCGCCTTCGGCCATGTCGATCACGCTGACGTCCGCGGGTGCCCGGTGCCGGGTGATGATGCCGGTGCGTTGGCGGATCCATTCATCCGAGGAATCGATCCACTGGCACACGTCCTCGTTGGTCACGATAACGCTGGGCCGGTAAGCGCCGACGCCCATGATGCGGGTGTTTTCCTGCACGGGCGCCTGCTTCAGAGTGGGAACGCTCATGCCCCTCCCTCCAGTTCTGCAAATAGGGCCAGGGCCGCGGAAAGATCGTCCGGGGTCTTGACGGCAACGGTCTTGACGCCGGGGATGCCACGCTTGGCGAGGCCGGCAAGTGTTCCGGCCGGGGCCAGTTCAATCACACCGGTCACACCGCGCTGCACCAGGGTTTCCATGCAGAGATCCCAGCGCACCGGGCGCGAGACCTGGGCGATCAGGCTGTCGACGGCGGCGCCGCCGTCGGTGACTTCCGCGCCGTCGTAGTTCGACAGCAGGGGAACCTGGGGGTCCTGCGGGTGGAGCGAGGGCCGGAGGGCCTGCAGGGCGGCGACCGCGGGGGACATGTGCGAGGTGTGGAAGGCGCCCGCGACCTTCAGCGGGATGACCCGGGCCTTGGCCGGCGGGTTGTCCGCGAGGGCTTTGAGCTGCTCCAGGGTTCCGGCGGCGACCGTCTGGCCGGCGCCGTTGACGTTGGCGGCGGTGGCTCCGGCGGCCTTGATGGCGATCAGGACCTCGGCGGGGTCCCCGCCCACGACGGCGCTCATCCCGGTGGGGGTGGCCGCCGCGGCGGCCGCCATGCCGTTGGCGCGTTCGCGGACAAAGGTCATGGCCTCGGACTCGCTCAGGACGCCGGCCAGGGCCGCGGCCGTGATCTCCCCGACAGAGTGTCCCGCGAGGACCACCGGTAGGGTGCCGAGTTCGACGTCGAACAGGGACCTTGCGGCCACGAGGCCGGCGGCGACGATCAGGGGCTGCGCAACGGCGGTGTCCTTGATTGTCTCCTCATCGGAGGTGGTCCCGTGGGCGGCGAGGTCGATACCTGCTATCTCGCTGAGGGAGGCCAGATGGCCTGCGACGGGAGGCAGTTCTAGCCACGGGGCTAGAAAACCGGGGGTCTGGGAGCCCTGTCCAGGGCAGACGATTGCAAGCACGTAACCAGCTTTCCAAATTGCCGCGTGATTATCGGTACATTCATGCACCAAGCTCACTGGGTCAGTTTGTAGGAAGTCTACAACGGATCAGGAACCGTTACGGGACGACTGGCGTTCGGCGACGGGCTTTACGGGGGCGGCGAGCCGGCCCACCACGAGGGCCGTCTGGAGCACGAACGCCTCCCTGGGCAGGAGCGGGTCCCAGCCCGTGACGTCGCAGACCCGCTTGAGCCGGTAGCGCACGGTGTTGGCGTGGACGAAGAGCTCCCGGGCCGTCGCCTCAAGCGAATGACCGAGTTCCAGATAGGTTCCGAGGGTCTCCACCAGCCCGTTGGAGGCGGCGAGCAGGGGCCGATAGATGTTCTTGACGAGGGAGCGGCGGGCGGCGTCGTCACCGGAGATCACACGCTCGGGCAGAAGGTCATCAGCTGCCACCGGCCGCGGCGCGGAGGGCCAGGCGCGGGCCGCCGTCAGCCCCGCGAAGGCCGACTGGGCGGAGCCGCTGGCCTCGAGCAGCGAGCCCGCCTCGGGCCCGTAGACCACGGGGCCGGGGGCGAAGAGTTCGCTGAGCTTCAGGTAGGCCGTCTCCCGGTCATGGACCCCGCCGAGGATGAGGATCAGCCGGTCGCCCTGGATGCCCACCAGGGCGTCCTCGGCGAAGCGGCCGGCCGTGCGGCGCAGTTCGCTGACGTAGCTGGCGCTGGGTTCGGACGGGGAATTCCCCACCATGACGGTGAACCGTTCCTGTGCCTTCCACCCCAGGGCCGCGATCCGGGACCGGAGCGCATCGGTGTTTTCGCCGCGCAGGATGGCATCGACGATGAGCGCCTCCAGCCGGGTGTCCCAGGACCCGCGGGATTCCGCGGCGCGGGCGTAGACGTCCGCGGCGGCGAAGGCGACCTCCCGCGAGTAGCGCAGCACGGCCTCGCGCAGGGCCGACTGGTCCGCTTCCGGAGCGATCACCGGCACCTGGTCCTCGACGACCTCCACGACGATCCGGATGAGCTGGAGCGCCTTCTGCAGGCTGATGGAGCGGGTGAGCTCGGTGGGTGCGGTGCCGAAGACGTCGGACAGGATCCACGACGGCGAGCTGGGACGCTCGTACCAGGTGACGAACGCCGCGATGCCGTTCTGGGCGACCATGCCGAGGGCGGAGCGCTCGTCGGAGTTCAGCCGGCTGTACCAGGGCAGGGACTTTTCCAGCTGCCGCAAGGTGGTGGTGGACAGCTGGCCCACGCTTGACCGGAGCTTCTTGAGCGTTTCTGCTTTCTCCGGAGTCGCCGCCCTGGCGGCTGGCTTGCGTTTGGTGGGACTGGTGCTCGGCTCTGCCATGCATCGAGCATACGGTGCGCGCCGCGCAAGCTCCATTTGTGCAAAGGCTACAAGGCGCCATGGCTGGACCACACGCCTGGATCACAGCGGCGCGCGGTAAACGGCCGGAAACGCCGACGGCGGCCCCCACCTTCCGGTGGGAGCCGCCGTCGCGTTGCCGTTGCCTGTCGCGTGCGCGGGCTAGGAGTCGCCGCCTGCGTTGCCGGTGGTGCCGGCATTGACATTGAGGAGGCGGTACTTCTCGATGGCCTGGGCCGGGGCCTGGGCATCCACCTCGCCCCGGCGGGCCAGCATCTCCAGGGAACGGACCACGACCGAGTGGACGTCGTTCTTGAAGAAGCGGCGCGCCGCGGCGCGGGTGTCCGAGAAGCCGAAGCCGTCCGCACCGAGCGAGGCGAACTCGTTCGGAAGGAACTGCCGGATCTGGTCCGGGACGGCCTTCATGTAGTCGGTGACGGCCACAATCGGCCCCGTGGCACCGGCGAGCTGTTCGGTGACGAACGGAACGCGGGCAGGCTGGCCCGGGTTCAGGAAGGCCTCTTCCTCGGCTGCCATGGCGTCGCGGCGCAGTTCCGTCCAGGACGTCACAGACCAGACGTCCGCGGAAACGCCCCAGTCCTCGGCGAGGACCTTCTGGGCTTCGAGGGCCCACGGGACGGACACGCCGGAGGCGAGGATCTGCGTGCGCGGGCCGTCAATGTCGGCCGGGCGGAGCAGATAGATGCCCTTGATGATGCCCTCGGTGTCGATCTCCACCGGCGCAGGGGGCTGCACGATCGGCTCGTTGTAAACCGTGATGTAGTACATCAGGTTCCGGGACGGATCGTTCTCCGCGGGGCCGGGCCCGTACATGCGGTTGAGGCCGTCGCGCATGATGACGCCGATCTCGTAGCCGTAGGCCGGGTCGTAGCTGATCACGGCCGGGTTCGTGGAGGCCAGGATGGGAGAGTGCCCGTCCGCGTGCTGCAGGCCCTCGCCGGTCAGCGTGGTGCGGCCCGCGGTGGCGCCGATGATGAACCCTCGCGTCATCTGGTCCGCGGCGGCCCAGAAGGAGTCGCCGGTGCGCTGGAAGCCGAACATCGAGTAGAAGACGTAGACGGGGACCAGCGGCTCGCCATGGGTGGCGTAGGCGGTGCCCGCGGCGGTGAAGGCCGCGACGGAGCCGGCCT
>JAODMV010000025.1 GCA_025464875.1 Arthrobacter sp.
ATCGCCGCCGCCCCCGGAATTAGCGGAAGCAGCGCGGAGGTGGACGTCACGGCGTTCCCGGCCCTCGCCGTCGTCGCCGCTTCGCTGCTGGGGCTCAGCGCCCTGGCGATCGTCCCGGCGGGACGCCACTGGAAGAGCCGCACCAGATATGACGCCGCAACCGCCGGAACCGCCACCGGCAGCGGAGCAGCGGGTGCCGCAGGCCCGGCCGGCCCCCCGGATGAGATTGACAGCTGGGACCGGCTGTCCCGCGGTGACGATCCCACCTGAGCCGATGCTCGGGGCGCCGCCAATAAATGGCAGAATGTAAGCAGTATTCATCCTGAGGAGATTTCAATGACTAAAGCCACTGTTTCCGAATCCACGTCCGCCGCCGAGGCCGACATTTCCGGCGGCGTCGATCACAGCGAAGCACCGGGTCACGGCAACAGCCCGGCCGCGTGGACCTGCGTCATCGTCATGCTGATCGGCGCGCTCATCATGTCCATCGCCTATGTCATCGCCAACACGCCCATTTTCATCGCGGGTGGGGTTGTCATGGTGCTCGGCCTGCTGGCCGGTTGGATCATGCGCAAGGCCGGCTACGGCGTCGGCGGCAGCAAGCTGAAGAACTCCGGCCACTAAGCGTGAGTGTTCTCGACGACATCAATGCCGGTGTCAAAGAGGATATGGAGGCACGTCGGCGGCTTGTTCCGCTGGCGGAACTGAAGGAGCGAGCCGCCGCGGCGGCCCCCGCGCGCGATGCCTGGGCGGCCCTCGGGGGCGCCTCGGACCCGCGCGAGCAGCTGAAGGTGATCGCCGAAATCAAGCGCCGCAGCCCTTCGAAGGGCCAGCTCGCAAGCATCGAGGATCCAGCTTCCCTCGCCGCGCAGTATGCCGGCGGCGGAGCGGCCGTGATCAGTGTCCTGACCGAACGGCGCCGCTTCAACGGCTCCCTGGCCGACCTCGACGCCGTCCGCTCGGCCGTGGACATCCCGCTGCTGCGCAAGGACTTCATGCTCGAGGAGTACCAGATCTGGGAGGCCCGCGCACACGGGGCCGACCTGATCCTGCTGATCGTGGCCTCCCTCTCCGACGCGCAGCTGCGCGAGTTCACCGCCCTCAGCCGTGAACTCGGAATGAATGTGCTCGTGGAGACGCACACGGCGGAGGAAATCGAGCGCGCCGTGGCCGCCGAGGCGCGGATCATCGGGGTCAACGTACGGAACCTCAAGACGCTCGACGTTGACCGTTCGGTCTTCGCGGAGCTTGCCGGCGGTATCCCGGCCGGGACGCTCGTCGTCGCGGAGTCAGGCGTTCGGGATGTCGAGGACGTTCGGCACTACGCGGCCAACGGCGCCAACGCCGTCCTGGTGGGCGAGGCGCTGGTCAGCGATTCAACCCCGCGGGAGCGGATCGCCGAATTCATGACCGCCGGAGCAGCAGCAATCGCCGCACGCGTCTGACGCAGGCCGGTCCGCGGCGCCGCCGACCGGGCCGCACGCCGCGCAGATCGCGTGGGGATCTAGATATTTAGAGGACCTATTTGGTAGTCCTCATAGCAAGCAGTGGAACAGGATGGTGAGACTGATGGTCGATGCGCCAGCAGCCGGCTCAGATGAAAGCGCCGTGGACGCGTTTCTGCAAGGTGGACAGTCCTTGCGGCACGCGCCGGGGCCCTACTTCGGCTCCTACGGCGGCAGGTGGATGCCGGAGTCGCTGATCGCCGCCCTGGACGAACTCGAGTCGACCTTCGAGAACGCCAAGGCCGATCCTGAGTTCATCGCACAGATCGCCGATCTGAACAAGAGTTACTCGGGCCGGCCCTCGCTGCTGACGGAGGCCAAGCGCTTCGCCGAGCATGCCGGGGGAGTGCGTGTCTTCCTCAAGCGTGAGGACCTGAACCACACCGGCTCGCACAAGATCAACAACGTGCTGGGCCAGGCGCTCCTCGCCAAGCGCATGGGCAAGACCCGCATCATCGCCGAAACGGGCGCCGGACAACACGGGGTGGCCAGCGCCACGGCCGCGGCCCTGCTGGGGCTGGAGTGCGTCGTGTACATGGGCGCTGAGGACTGCCGCCGGCAGGCCCTCAACGTGGCCCGCATGGAGCTTCTCGGAGCTACCGTCATTCCCGTGACCAACGGTTCCCAGACCCTCAAGGACGCCATCAACGAGGCGCTCCGAGACTGGGTCGCCAACGTGGACCACACCCACTACCTGCTGGGCACCGCCGCCGGGGCCCACCCGTTCCCGGCCATGGTCCGGTACTTCCACGAAGTCATCGGCGAGGAAGCCCGCGCCCAGATCCTGGCGCAGACCGGTCAACTGCCGGACGCCGTGTGTGCCTGCATTGGCGGCGGTTCGAACGCCATCGGCATCTTCCATGGCTTCCTCGACGACCCTTCGGTCAAGATCTACGGCTTCGAGGCCGGCGGTGACGGGGTCGAAACCGGAAGGCACGCGGCCACCATCACCCTGGGCAAGCCCGGCGTGCTGCACGGCGCCCGCTCTTACCTTATGCAGGACGACGACGGCCAGACCATCGAGTCGCACTCGATCTCGGCAGGCCTGGACTATCCGGGGGTCGGCCCCGAGCACTCCTACCTCGCCGACATCGGGCGCGTCAGCTATGAGCCCATCACGGACAGCGAAGCTATGGAGGCCTTCCGCCTGCTGTGCCGCACCGAGGGCATCATCCCCGCCATCGAGTCGGCGCATGCCCTGGCCGGTGCGATCAAGGTCGGCCAGCGGCTCGCGGCCGAGGATACCGAAGGCAAGGCAGCAGAGAAGATCGTGCTCGTGAACTTGTCCGGCCGGGGAGACAAGGACGTGGCCACGGCCGCGGATTGGTTCAATCTGCTGGACAAGGATTCACCTGAAGCCGAGATCGCCAAGGAGGGGGAGCAGCTGTGAGCACCGTGCCGAACACCGAAGACCTGGCCACCAGCAAGTCGGCAGCGGCAATAGACCGCGCCAAGGAGCAGGGCCGGGCGGCCCTGATCGGTTACCTTCCCGCGGGCTTCCCGAGCGTCGAAGACACGATCGCGGCAGGCATCGCGCTGGCCGAGAACGGCGCCGACCTGATCGAAATCGGCATCCCGTACTCCGATCCGGTCATGGACGGCCAGGTCATCCAGGCGGCCACCACCGAGGCCCTCGCGAACGGCTTCCACGTCCGCCAGGTTTTCGACGTCGTAGCCGGCATCACGAGCAAGACCGACGCCGCCGTCCTGGTCATGACCTACTGGAACCCCGTGGCCCGGATGGGCGTGGATGAGTTCTCCCGCCGTCTGGCCGAGGCCGGGGGAGCCGGGCTCATCACCCCGGACCTGATCCCCGACGAGGCCGCAGAATGGATGGCCGCCTCGGACAAGTACGGCCTGGACCGGGTGTTCCTCGTGGCGCCGTCGTCCTCGCCGGAGCGGATGCGGCGGACCGTCGAGGCGAGCCGGGGATTCGTCTACGCCGTCTCCATCATGGGCGTCACCGGCGCGCGTGCCTCCGTCAGCACAGCTGCCGAGGACGTGGTGGCCGCCGCGCACGCCGCGGGCGCCGAGCGCGTCTGCGTGGGGCTCGGGGTGTCTACCGCGGAGCACGTCCGCGAGATCGCCGCCTACGCGGACGGCGTCATCGTCGGCACGGCCCTCGTCGCAGCCATCCGCGACGGCGGGGTGGATGCGGTAGCCTCCTTGACAAAGGACCTTAGCACCGGCCTGACCAGGGAAGAAGCGTAAACAATGCAGTCAGTCCTCCACGTGGCGGCGATGATCCCCGCGAGCATTCCGAGCCCGGACTGGTCCGGGTTCGACATCCCGCTGCCGTGGGGGTCCCTGCGCATCCACGCTTACGCCCTGTGCATCCTGGCCGGCATCATTGCCGGCCTCTGGCTCACCTCGGTGCGCTGGACGAGGCGCGGAGCCCCGGAGGGCAGTGTCTGGGACATCGCCATCTGGGCCATCCCCTTCGGCATCATCGGCGGCAGGCTCTATCACGTGGTGTCCTCGCCGGACGCTTACTTCGGCCCCGGGTTCGACGGCACGGGGGACTTGTCGCTGATCCCGCAGATCCAGCGCGGCGGCCTGGGGATCTGGGGTGCCGTGGTGCTGGGCGCCTTCGGCGCGTGGATCGGCTGCCGCCGCGCCGGCGTCAAGCTCAGCGCCTTCCTGGACGCCGCGGCCCCCGGGCTGCTGCTGGCACAGGCGATCGGACGGTGGGGCAACTACTTCAACCAGGAGCTCTTCGGCGGCCCCACCACCCTTCCGTGGGGGCTGGAGATCGCCACCATCAGCCCGAACTTCCCGGCCGGCATGCCCGCGGACACCCTGTTCCATCCGACGTTCCTCTACGAGTCCCTGTGGAACCTCGCGGGCGTCGGCGTCCTGCTGGCCCTGGACCGGAAGTACAACTTCCGCAATGGCCGCCTGTTCTGCCTCTACGCCATCTACTACACCTTGGGCCGGGTGTGGATCGAGGCCATGCGGATCGACGATGCCGAACAGATCAGCCTCTTCGGCCTCACCGCCCGGCTCAACGTCTGGACCAGCATCATCGTCCTCGTGGCGGCCCTGATCGCCTTCATCGTCCTCGGGCGGCGCAAGCGGGATGAACCGGACACCGTGTACCTGCCCGGCCGCCAGCCGGCGGCCGAGACCGCCGGTGCCACCTCGACGCCCAATGGGGAGGACAAGGCCGGGGAAAAGACCGGGCCCGCCGGCCCCGGGGCTATCCGCCAGGCGGACGCCGGTGTCTCGGACAGTGAATCCCGTGGTATTGTCCGTGATAACCAAAGCGGTCCAGGTCACGCTTCCGCCCCAGCTGAAGCGTCAAAGGAATCCACCGGCGGTGACAAGCCCGCCACAGGAGCACCGGCGGCCGGAGCATCCGGCCACCAGGCCATCGGATCCGCGCCGGAAGCTGACAGCACCAAGTAGCTCAGCGCCGGCACCTCGGGCCGCAGAGTCACCGCTCCACGGGCCCGTTCCCACAACGTCGTGGCAACAGGGCATGTTCCGGAGAGCAGACAGTCTTTATCCGTGCATGCCCGGGCCAGTGGCCTGCGTATCTGTTACTACAGCAGGCCGGGCTGGCCTACAATTCCAAGTAATAAAACACTTTGTTGCTCCGGTCACGCCGGTGTGCTGAGTGGGGCCAATGTTGTCCCTCCCATACGCACGACTAGGAGGAAGGACGTCTCCCATGACCCAAAATCTTTCCGGTCCCAGTTGGTCCGAGCAGGACCAGCCGGCGGCCGCCGTTTCACCCTTCAAGCGCTTCGCGGCGCTGCCGGAAGGGGCCGGGCTCTACAACCCGGAGAATGAGAAGGACGCCTGCGGCCTGGCCATCATCGCCACGCTGCGCGGCGAGCCCGGCTACGACATTGTCGATGCGGCCCTGACCGCCCTGCGCAACCTTGAGCACCGCGGCGCTGTTGGCGCCGATGAAGGAACCGGCGACGGCGCCGGCCTGCTCATGCAGGTGCCCGACGAGTTCTTCCGCGCGGTCACCGATTTCGAACTCCCTGCCCCCGGACAGTACGTGGTGGGCACCGCGTTCCTGCCTTCCGAGCAGCGCGAATCCGACGCCGCCAAGGCCGGCATCGAAGGCCTCGCCGCCGACGAGGGCCTGACCGTCCTCGGCTGGCGTGAAGTCCCGGTCGTTGCGGACCTCGTGGGCGCGATGGCCCGGGCCTGCATGCCGTACTTCTCCCAGCCGTTCTTCGCCTCCAGCACCGGGGAAACCCTCGAGCGCAACGAACTCGATTCCCGGGCCTGGCGGATCCGCAAGCGCGCCCAGAACAAGTTCGGCGTGTACTTCCCCTCGCTGTCCTCCCGGACCATCGTCTACAAGGGCATGCTCACCACCGCCCAGCTGGAGCCGTTCTACCCGGACCTCTCGGACAAGCGTTTCAAGACCAAGCTCGCGATCGTCCACTCGCGCTTCTCCACCAACACGTTCCCGTCCTGGCCGCTGGCCCAGCCCTTCCGCACCATCGCGCACAACGGCGAGATCAACACGGTCAAGGGCAACCGCAACTGGATGCGCGCCCGGCAGTCGCAGCTGGCCAACCCGCTGCTGGGGGATTCGCCGGAAGAGCTGTATCCGATCTGCACCCCGGGCGCCTCGGACTCGGCATCCTTCGATGAGGTCGCCGAACTGCTGTGGCTTTCCGGCCGCCCGATCACGCACTCGATCATGATGATGATCCCCGAGGCCTGGGAAAACCACGCCACGATGGATCCGGCCCGCCGCGCCTTCTACGAGTACCACTCGCTGCTGATGGAACCGTGGGACGGCCCCGCAGCCGTGTCCTTCACGGACGGCAACCTGGTCGGCGCCACCCTGGACCGTAACGGGCTGCGCCCGGGCCGGTACTGGATCACGGAGGACGGCCTGATCGTGTTCGCCTCCGAGGTCGGCGTTATCGACGTCGAACCGTCCAAGGTGGTCAAGAAGGGCCGGGTTTCGCCGGGCAAGATGTTCCTCGTGGACACCGAGGCCGGCCGGATCATCGACGACGCCGAGGTCAAGGCGGAGGTGGCGGCAGCCAACCCCTGGGCCGAGTGGGTCAAGGACAACCTGATCGACCTCAAGGACCTGCCGGAGCGTGAGCACGTGGTGCACACCGCGGCTTCGGTCAACATCCGCCAGCGCACCTTCGGCTACACCACCGAGGAACTGAAGATCCTGCTGGGCCCGATGGCCCGGACCGGCGCCGAGCCCCTCGGCGCCATGGGCTCGGACACTCCCGTGGCGGTGCTCTCCAAGCGCCCGCGGCTGCTCTTCGACTACTTCGTGCAGTCCTTCGCGCAGGTCACCAACCCGCCGCTGGACGCCATCCGGGAAGAGCTGGTCACGTCGCTGACCTGCGCCATCGGTCCCCAGGGCAACCTGCTGGACGTCAACCGGGTCCGTCAGCCGCAGGTGTCCCTGCCGTTCCCGGTGATCAACAACGACCAGCTTGCCAAGATCGCGAACATCGAGAACGCCGACGGCGACAAGATCGCCATGAAGGTCCGCGGCCTGTACCGCCCCGAAGGCGGCGAGTATGCCCTGCGTGCCCGGCTGACGGAAATCTGCGAACAGGTCTCCGGGGCCATCAACCGCGGTGTCCAGTACGTCGTGCTCTCGGACCGCGACTCGAACGCCCAGTGGGCCCCGATCCCGTCCCTGCTGCTCGTCAGCGCCGTGCACCACCACCTGCTGCGCAGCGCCAACCGCACCAAGACCGCGCTCGTGGTCGAGGCCGGCGACGTCCGCGAGACGCACCACGTGGCCGTGCTGATCGGCTACGGCGCCTCCGCCGTGAACCCGTACCTGGCCATGGAGTCCGTGGAACAGCTCATCAGCAGCGGCGACGTCGTCGGGGTCACCCCGCAGGACGGCGTCTACAACCTCATCAAGGGCCTCGGCAAGGGCGTCCTGAAAATCATGTCCAAGATGGGGATCTCCACGGTGGCCTCCTACACGGGAGCCCAGACCTTCGAAGCGCTTGGCCTCGGCCAGGAGCTCGTGGACGAGTTCTTCTCCGGCACGAACTCCCAGCTCGGCGGCGTCGGGCTCGACGTTATCGCGGCGGAAGTCTCCGCCCGCCACCAGATGGCCTACCCCGAGGGCGGCATCGAACTGCCGCACCAGCCCCTGCTGGGCGGCGGCGAGTACCAGTGGCGCCGGGACGGCGAGCCCCACCTGTTCAACCCGGAAACCGTGTTCCGGCTGCAGCACGCGACGCGTGAGCGCCGGTACGACATCTTCAAGTCCTACACCCGCGGCGTGGACGACCAGTCCGAGAACCTGATGACGCTGCGCGGGCTGCTCAAATTCAAGGGCGGCCTGCGCCCCGCGGTCCCGCTCGAGGAAGTGGAGCCGGTCTCCAGCATCGTCAAGCGTTTCTCCACCGGTGCGATGAGCTACGGCTCCATCTCGCAGGAAGCCCACGAAACCCTCGCGCTCGCGATGAACCGCCTCGGCGCCAAGTCGAACACCGGCGAGGGCGGCGAGGACGTGGACCGGCTGCTGGACCCGACCCGCCGCTCGGCGGTCAAGCAGATCGCCTCGGGCCGGTTCGGCGTCACGAGCCTCTACCTGTCCAACGCCGACGACATCCAGATCAAGATGGCGCAGGGCGCCAAGCCCGGCGAGGGCGGCCAGCTGATGGCCCAGAAGGTCTACCCCTGGGTGGCCCGGACCCGGCACTCCACGCCCGGCGTCGGGCTGATCTCCCCGCCCCCGCACCACGACATCTACTCGATCGAGGACCTCGCGCAGCTGATTTACGATGCCAAGCGGGCCAACCCCTCGGCACGGGTGCACGTCAAGCTCGTCGCCGAGGTGGGGATCGGCACTGTTGCCGCCGGC
>JAODMV010000041.1 GCA_025464875.1 Arthrobacter sp.
GCCCTGTGCCCAGTAGCAAAAGGCAGCGGTTGGCCGATGCTCTCCATCGTGGAGGCCAGTAACACTGACACACCGCAGATATTGGAAGGACACAAGTGGCTAACAACACTCGTGCTCGCCGTACCGCACGCCTCTCGCGTGCACTCGGCATCGCTCTGACCCCCAAGGCCGCCAAGTACATGGAGCGCCGCCCGTACGGCCCCGGTGAGCATGGCCGTGCCCGTAAGAAGCAGGACTCCGACTACGCCGTACGTCTGCGCGAAAAGCAGCGTCTGCGCGCCCAGTACGGCATCCGCGAAGCCCAGATGACCCGTGCCTTCGAAGAAGCACGCCGCACCAAGGGCCTGACCGGTGAAAACCTGATCGAACTGCTCGAAATGCGTCTCGACGCCCTCGTGCTGCGTGCCGGCTTCGCCCGCACCATCGCCCAGGCCCGCCAGCTGGTTGTGCACCGCCACATCCTGGTTGACGGCATCCGCGTTGACCGTCCGTCGTTCCGCGTCGGCGAGGGCCAGCTGGTCCACGTCCACAGCCGCAGCGAGACCATGCCTCCGTTCCAGGTTGCAGCAGCCGGCGCACACCGCGACGTTCTGCCGATGGTTCCGGCCTACCTGGACGTCAAGCTCGACGCCCTGCAGGCACGCCTGGTCCGCCGCCCCAAGCGCTCCGAGGTTCCCGTAACCTGCGAAGAGCAGCTCGTGGTGGAATTCTACGCACGCTAAATCCTGCGCAGCACCTTACAATGAAGCCCGTGGCAAGCGCCGCGGGCTTCTTTGTATGTAAGGTACTTGGGGGAGTTCTCCGTCTGCGGCCCGCGCGGGCCGGAGGGTTCCGCCGGAACAACCCAAAGCGATGATGCAACATGCAGGAATCCACACTTGTTTCAAGGAGATGAACGTCTATGTCTGGTGGCGATATTGCCGGTCTGATCGCAGCCGGAGTGTTCGCACTGCTGGTCCTGTTGCTCGCCGTGCCGATTTTGAAGCTCGGGGGAGTGTTTGATGAAGTGCGCACCACCATCCGCTCCATCAGCGACGGCGCCACCCCGCTCATGGATGAAGTCACCGCAACCGTTTCCTCCACCAACCAGCAGCTGAAGAAGGTCGACGGGATCGCTTCCAACGTCTCGGACGCCTCGGCCAACATCTCGGCGCTGTCCTCGCTCGTGGCCGCCACCGTGGGCTCGCCGCTGATCAAGGTCGCCGCCTTCAGCTACGGCGTGCGCTCTGCCTTCTCTGCCCGCAAAAAGCCCGCCACCGGCCGTCGCAGCCGCTAAGCCCTGCTGGAGAACCTGACATGAACAGAATCATCTGGATGGGAATCGGCGTCGCCATCGGCGTCATTGCCTTCCGCAAGATCAGCAACGCCCAGTCGGCCCTCGGCCCCGAAGGCCTGAACCGGGCCGTCGGGCGCCTCGCCGACGGCCTGTACGACTTCGCCGACGCCGTCCGGGACGGCATGAGCGAGCGGGAGGCCGAGCTTCGCGCCGCCCTCGGCGTGGATGCCGTCAGTGACGGCCAGGATGCGCCCCGGCGCTAGCCGGGGGAGAATTAGTAAGTACGGCACCGCCGAGGGGCCGTCGGCACGGCCATCAGGGCCTGAATCAGTGCCGGAATTCAGCTTGTCCCGCGGATCAAACGCGCGGACCACACGACGCAGTGAATATTGAAGGGTAAGTAACCAGGTTATGAAGTCGCAGGAGATCACGAAGCGCTGGATCGACTTTTTTGTCAGCAAGGGGCACACGGCGGTTCCCTCCGCCTCCCTGGTCTCCAGCGACCCTTCCCTGCTGTTCACGGTGGCCGGCATGGTCCCGTTCATCCCCTACCTGACCGCGCGTGAGGAAGCCCCCTTCAAGCGGGCCACCAGCGTGCAGAAGTGCATCCGCACCGGTGACATCGAGGAAGTCGGCAAGACGGCCCGCCACGGAACGTTCTTCCAGATGTGCGGCAACTTCTCCTTCGGCGACTACTTCAAGGAAGACGCCATCAAGTACGCCTGGGAGCTGCTCACCACCAGCGTGGACGACGGCGGCTACGGACTGCCGCCGGAACGCCTCTGGGTCACAGTCTACGAAGAGGACGACGAGGCCGAGCAGCTCTGGCTGAAGAACACCGGCATGCCCGCCGAGCGGATCCAGCGGATGGGCAAGGCGGACAACTACTGGTCCACCGGCCAGCCCGGCCCGGCCGGCCCCTGCTCGGAGATCTACTCTGACCGCGGCCCCGACTACGGCGTTGACGGCGGCCCCATCGCCGACGAGAACCGCTACGTGGAGATCTGGAACCTCGTGTTCATGCAGTACCAGATCGACAACGTGCGCTCGAAGGTGGACTTCGACATCGTCGGCGAGCTGCCCAAGAAGAACATCGACACCGGCCTCGGCATGGAGCGCCTCGCGATGATCCTGCAGGGCGTGGAAAACATGTACGAGACGGACCAGGTCCGTCCCGTGATCGACAAGGCCGCGGAAATTTCCGGCCGCGAATACACGTCCGCCGAGTCCGCCGACGACCCGCACCACACCGACGACGTGCGGATGCGCGTCGTGGCCGACCACGTCCGCTCGTCCCTCATGCTGATCGCCGATGGCGTCACGCCCTCCAACGAGGGACGCGGCTACGTGCTGCGCCGCCTCATCCGCCGTGCCGTGCGCTCCATGCGCCTGCTCGGCGTCGAAAAGGCCGTCCTGCCGGAGCTGCTGCCGGCCTCGCGGGACGCCATGAAGGGCGTCTACCCCGTTGTGGAGACGGACTTCGACCGCATCAGCCGGATCGCCTACGCCGAAGAGCGGGCGTTCCTGCGCACCATCGCCTCCGGCACCGCCCGCCTTGAAGACGCCGTGAAGGAATCCAAGGCCGCCGGCCGGCCGCTGTCCGGTTCCGACGCCTTTGCGCTGCACGACACCTACGGCTTCCCGATCGACCTCACCCTCGAAATGGCCGAGGAGGCCGGGCTCAAGGTCGACGAGCCCGAGTTCCGCAAGCTCATGCTGGAGCAGCGCCAGCGCGCCCAGGCGGACGCCAAGGGCAAGAAGGGCGCCCACGCGGACCTCAGCGCCTTCCAGGAACTGCTCACGGCCGGTGAGACCGTCTTCACCGGTTACACCGAACTCCAGGGCGAATCCAAGGTGCGGGGCATCCTGACGGGCGGCCGCAGGGTCTCCCAGGCCTCCACCGGCGAGGAAATCGAACTCGTGCTGGCCGAGACCCCGTTCTACGCGGAGGCCGGCGGCCAGGCCGCCGATACGGGGCTGATCACCGGCGACGGCTTCGTCGTCGAGGTCCTGGACGTCCAGCGGCCGATCAAGGGCCTGAGCGTGCACAAGGCGATCGTCCGTGAAGGAGAAATCGGCGCCGACTCGCTGGTCCAGGCGGCCGTGGACCGCGAACGCCGCCACGCCGCCGAACAGGCCCACACCGGTACGCACATCGTGCATGCCGCGCTGCACCAGATCCTCGGCCCGGAGGCGCTCCAGCGCGGCTCGTTCAACAAGGCCGGCTACCTGCGCTTCGACTTCGCCTGGGGCGAAGGCCTCAGCGCCGCCACCCGGTCCGAGATCGAGGAAGTCTCCAACATCGCCATCCGCAACAACCACCGGGTCGAGACCAAGGTCATGGGCCTCGCCGAGGCGAAGGCCCTTGGCGCCACGGCGCTCTTCGGCGAGAACTACGGCAATGAAGTGCGCGTCGTGGAGATCGACGGCGCCTGGTCCCGCGAGCTCTGCGGCGGCACGCACGTGGAGAACACCTCGCTGATCGGCAGCCTGTCCCTGCTTGGCGAGCAGTCCGTCGGTTCGGGAAACCGCCGCGTCGAGGCCTTTGTGGGCATGGACGCCTTCCGGCACCTCGCCGCCGAGCGCGCCCTCGTCACCGAACTCACGGAAATGCTCAAGGTGCCCTCCGGGCTCCTCGCGGACCGGGTCGCCACCACACTGACCAAGCTGAAGACGGCCGAGAAGGAACTTGAGCGCCTGCGCAAGGAACAGCTCACGGTTGCCGCGGCGCAGCTGGTCGGCACCGCGAAGGACGCCGCGGGCGTCAGGGTCATCGCGCACGACGCCGGCCAGGTCAGCGGCGCGGACGACCTCCGCGGCCTCGCCCTGGACCTGCGGACCCGCCTCGGTTCCGAGGCCGCCGCGGTGGCCGTCGCCGGTGTCAGCAACGACCGTCCGGTGATCCTGATCGCCACCAACGACGCTGCCCGGGCAGCCGGCGTGAAGGCGGGCGCCCTCGTGCGCGCCGCCGCCGGAATCCTCGGCGGCGGCGGCGGCGGCAAGGATGACGTCGCCCAGGGCGGCGGCACTGACGCGTCCAAGGTCGGATCGGCCCTCACCGCCGTCGTGGATGCCATCACCCGGCGATAGCGGAAATCTCAGTGACTGAAACTGCTGTGCCCGGCGTCTACCCCCGGGGCGTGAAACTCGGGGTGGACGTCGGCACCGTCCGTGTGGGCGTGGCGGTCTGTGACCGCGACGGCATCCTGGCGACGCCGCTGCGCACCCTGGCCCGGAACGCGAAGAAAAACACCGACGTGCGCATCCTCGCGGCGCTGGCGGCGGAGCTCGACGCCGTGGAGATCTTCGTCGGCCTGCCGCGGACCCTCAAGGGCGAAGAACATGCTTCGGCCCGGATGGCGAGCGACTATGCAAAGCTGCTGGCCGGGGCGTTAAGGGACAGCGGATCCGAGGTGCCGGTACGGCTCGTGGATGAGCGGCTCAGCACAGTGACCGCGCACCGGAACCTGCACGAAGCTGGCATGAGCAGCAAGGATCACCGTAAAGTAGTTGATCAGGTTGCGGCCGCAGGTATCCTGCAACATGCGATCGATATGCAGAAGGCCAGGGGGACGGAGGTCGGAAGCCGCGTGTACGCGGAGTCCGCCCCGGGGCCAGCCGGAGGCGGCGCTCAGGCCGGCCCGGCAGCACACACGCAAGCAGCAGAAGGCAATCAGCACCAAAACGGAAGGCTACAGTGAGCCCGGTCAACAGTGACGACTCCTCCGATGTTGCTTTCAGTGGCGCCGGCGGACCGCAGACACGCAAGGAGATCAGGGCCCGGGAGAAGCTCCTGGCGACCCAGAGCCAGAGCGTGATCCCCCCGCAGGCTTTCGAAACCGGCGAGGAGACGGCGCCTGCCGCCGAGCCACGCCCGCTGCCACCTGAGGTGCTCCAGCCGGCAGAGGCCCCCGAGCTTCCCGAGGCCGCCCCCACGGTGCACGAGGAGGCTCCGGCTCCGGTTCACGAGGAGCCGCTCGAAGTCCACGCGCACGAGGAGGTTCCGGCTCCGGTTCACGAGGAGCCGCTCGAAGTCCACGCGCACGAGGAGGCTCCGGCTCCGGTTCATGAGGAGCCGCTCGAAGTCCACGCGCACGCTGTCCACCAGTACGAACCCCACCAGTACGTACCCCACCCTGAAGATGAGGCCCACCCTGTCTCCGACGACGCAGACGCGCACCACCCGGCCGATTACCCTGACGAAAGCAGTCACGAACTAATGGCCGGAGCAGCAAGCATCCACACCGCCAAGGGCCCCTCCCAGAAGGTGCGGCGCCGCCGTCGCTTCCTGGCCTTGGTGCTCTGCCTGGCGTTGTTCGTGGTCGCGGTCGTCGTCGGCGCACAGTTCCTCAAGCCCCTCCTCGGCGGCGACACGGTGGCCGATTACCCGGGTCCCGGAACCGACGAGGTCACGATCACCGTGCCCCCCGGTGCCGGACCCAAGGCCGTCGCCGCCGAACTCGAGGACAAGATGGTCGTCGCGAACGCGGACGCCTTCCTCAAGGAGTTCGCTGCCTCCGGCGGAGCGCTCAACCCCGGGGACTTCACCATGCGCCAGGAGATGAAGAACTCCGACGCCCTGGCCGTCCTGCTGAACGAGGACCATGGCAAAGTCATGTACATCGCCCTGAACGCGGGGCTGCGGATCGGCGAATCACTGGAAGGCATCTCCAAAGGCTCCGGCGTCCCCGTCCCGGAACTGAAGGCGCTCAGCGACTCGCCGGCGCAGTTCGGCGTGCCCGCCCAGGCCAAGAACCTCGAGGGCTTCCTCGCTCCGGGAGAATACCGCTTCCCGCTCGGAACCCCGGCAAAGGACATCCTGCAGAAGCTGGTCGGAACCACCCTGGACGAACTCAACTCCCAGGGGGTCACGGATCCGGCGAAACAGTACGAGGCGGTCACCGTAGCCAGCATCGTCCAGGCCGAAGGCGGACAGGCGGAGTACGGTGACGTAGCCGGGGCCATCTACAACAGGCTCAAGCCCAACAACACCGAAACAAACGGACTGATCCAGTCCGACGCCACCGTCACCTACGGGCTCGGCATCAAGAGCTTCCACATCGACGAGGACCAGAAGGCGGACAAGTCCAACCCGTACAACACCTACGCTAACCAGGGGCTCCCTGTTGGGCCGATCGGCTCACCCGGCAAGACGGCCATCGACGCCGCCGCCAAGCCCAAGGCCAACGACTACCTGTACTGGGTGACCATCAACCTGGACACCAAGGAGACCAAGTTCTCCAAGACACTGGCCGAGCACAACGTTTACGTGGGCCAGTACAACGCCTGGTGCAACGCAAACCCCGGACGCTGCGTATGACGCTGCGGGCGGCCGTGCTCGGTCACCCGATCGGCCATTCGAAGTCCCCGGCGCTCCACCGCGCGGCCTACGCCCAGCTCGGCGTGGACCTGGGCTACTCGGCCATTGACGTGACCGAGGAGTCCTT
>JAODMV010000051.1 GCA_025464875.1 Arthrobacter sp.
AGGACAACTACGAATGGCTGCGCGACAAGGAATCCCCTGAGGTCGTGGACCTCCTCAAGGCAGAAAACGCCTACCAGGAGGCCGTAACCGCCCGCCAGGAACCGCTGCGTGAGGCCATCTTCCAGGAGATCAAGGGCCGCACCCAGGAAACTGACCTTTCCGTCCCGAACCGCAAGGACGGCTGGTGGTACTTCACCCGCTCGGTCGAGGGCAAGGAGTACGGCATCCACTGCCGCGTGCGCGGCCAGGACACCGGGGACCGCGTCGCGGACTGGACTCCCCCGGCCGTGGAGGCCGGCGTCGACATTCCCGGTGAGGAAATCCTGCTGGACGGCAACGTGGAGGCGGAGGGAAAGCCCTTCTTTTCGGTGGGTGGGGCCGCCGTGACCATCGACGGGACGCTTTACGCCTACGCCGTCGACAATGCCGGGGACGAGCGCTTCGTGGTGCGGTTCAAGGATCTCCGGACCGGCGAACTGCTCCCCGATGTGATCGAGAACGTCTTCTACGGCGTCGCCTTCTCCCCCGACGGCACCCGGATCTTCTACACCGTGGTGGATGACTCGTGGCGGCCGTACCAGGTGAGGTCCCACGTGCTGGGCACGCCCGTGGCCGACGATGAGGTCATCTATCAGGAGGATGACGTCGCCATGTGGCTCGGCTTCGAGCTCTCGGCCGACCGGCGCCACCTCGTGCTGAGCATCGGCTGCTCCGAGTTCAGCGAAACCAGGCTGCTGCGCTTCGACGCGCCCGACGCCGGGCTCAGCACCGTGATCTCCCGCGAGGAACGCATCCTGTACGAGGCCGAGCCGTTCCTCTTGGACGGTGAGGAGCGGATCCTGCTGACCCACAACAAGGACGCGGTCAACTCCATGGTCTCGCTGGTGGAACCGGCAGAACTCGCCAAGCCGCTCGCCGAGCAGCGCTGGACCACCGTCGTCGAGCATTCCGACGACGTGCGCGTCAACGGCGCCGGGGTGACCTCCACGCACGTAGTTGTCTCCGTCCGCAAGGACACGATCGAGCGGGTGCAGGTCCTTGCCGTGGCGGGCCTCGGCACGCCGGAGCAGGCCGCCCCCGTGGAACCCGCGTTCGCCGAGGAGCTCTACTCCGCCGAGGTCGCGGGCTCCGACTATGGCGCCCCCGTGATCCGGATGGGCTACACCTCCTACTTCACCCCGTCCCGGGTGTACGACTTCGTGCTGCCGACGGCGGAGCAGTCCGACGGCGAGCTGCTCCTGCGCAAGGAAAGCCCCGTGCTGGGCGGCTACACACCCGGCGACTACGTTGCCACGCGGGAATGGGCCGTGGCCGCGGACGGCACCCGGATCCCGCTTTCGGTGCTGCGCCATGCCTCCGTCCAACAGGATTCGACGGCGGCAGGCATGGTGTACGGCTACGGATCCTATGAGATGAGCATGGACCCGGGCTTCGCCATCCCGCGGCTCTCCCTGCTGGACCGCGGCGTTGTGTTCGTGATCGCCCATGTCCGTGGCGGCGGGGAACTCGGCCGGCCCTGGTACGAGAAGGGCAAGAAGCTGCACAAGAAAAACACCTTCACGGACTTCATCGCGGCCACCGACTGGCTCGCGCAGTCCGGCTGGGTGGACCCGGCGCGGATCGCCGCGATGGGCGGCTCCGCCGGCGGCCTGCTGATGGGCGCCGTCGCCAACCTCGCGCCGGAAAAGTACGCCGCGATCGTCGCTGCCGTGCCGTTCGTGGACGCCCTGACCACCATCCTGGACCCCGAGCTCCCGCTGTCCGCGCTGGAGTGGGAGGAATGGGGCAACCCGATCACCGAACCGGACGTGTACGCCTACATGAAGTCGTACACGCCGTACGAGAACGTCCGCGCGGTGGCCTACCCCAAGATCGCGGCCGTCACGAGCTTCAACGACACCCGGGTGCTGTACGTCGAGCCGGCCAAGTGGGTGCAGCGGCTGCGTGAGGAGACCACCGGCAGCGAACCGGTGGTGATGAAGATCGAGATGGAAGGCGGCCACGGCGGCGCGTCCGGCCGCTACGTGCACTGGCGCGAGCGGGCCTGGGACTACGCCTTCGTCGCCGACTCCCTGGGCGCCGCGGAACTCCTGCCCGGGGCCGGGGTTCAGTAGCCGGCACGGTAGCGGTAGGTGGTGTTCGCGTCCTGGACTCGGAGGAGGCTTTCTTTCCCCTTCAGGATCCTCAGCCATATGATTGTACGAGGGTCAATTCTCTTGAGGCTCAACATGAATTGTGGCCCCTCCGAACCGAGATGAGGATGGCGACGATGGCCCCCACCCCGCCCAGCCCGGACGACATCCGCGGCGTGACACTGGGCCTACGGCACCTGATCGTCAGCGGGGAACGCTTCCGTCAGTTGCGGGGCCGGGAGCTGGGCCTTGGCCCCAGCGACGTCGTCGCACTGGGCCACCTCTACCATCAGGGACCCATGACCCCGAGGCAACTGGCCCAGGCGCTCGACATGACTTCCGGAACCGTCACGGCACTGCTGGACCGGGTGGAAAAGGCCGGATTCCTGACGCGAAGCAACAACCCCGCGGACCGGCGCAGCCTGTTGATCAACACAACACCCGCCGGCCGCCATGCACTGGAATGGCTCTACGAACAATTCGACGAGGTCATCCGCGGGGCGCTGGCGAGTGGCCCGGGTCAGACGGCAGGTGAGATCGAGTCCTTCCTCGAAATCCTCGGCAACGCCCTGGACGCCGGCACCCAAAATGGAGCCCCGAGCACGGGCCAGGCCCCTCCGAATTCCCCGCAGCCAGCGACCGGGCCACGAAGCACCTGACCGGCCGGACCGCCTCGTCGGGCATGCTGAGCTCCCGCCCCTCTTCTCCAGCCACGGTTACGCCTGGCGGCTTTCAGCAAGCCATTGTTTCAGCGCGCCGCGGACCGGCGGCAATTCCGCTATCCCGTCGACATCAAGAAAGTGCTTGGCCCCCGGCACGACGAGCACGCCGGCGTCGAGCCGCGAAGCCAATTCAGCTGACGCGGCGGGCGGAACGGTCGGATCATTGTCGGAATGGATCACGAGTCGGTGCCGAATGTTCTTAGCGACGTCGTCGAGCTGCACGCCATCTTCCAGGAACGGGTCCAGCTCCGGGAGTACCGCAAGTTTTTCGGCAAACCCGGCCACGAGGATAAGCCCGCCCAGGGCCCAGGGCTCCGGCAGGGTGGCCAGGTGACGCAGGATCGTGATGCACCCCAGGCTATGTCCCACCAGGAACGTTTCGGAATCGACGTCACCCACGGCGCTTTTGACAGCCTCGCCCCACTCCCCCGCATCTGCCGGGATTTTCTCAGGCATCTGCGCCACCGAGACCGGGATGCCGGCCAGGGCCATTTCATCGCTCAACCAGGGGAACCAATGGTTCTCCGGGGAGGCTCCGTAGCCATGGATGACGACTATCCGGGGACGCCCGCGTGCGGGCTTAGACGGTGCTGAGGTCATGAGCCAACCCTAGGGGGTGGCGCCTTCGTGGCCGTGCGGTATCCAAAAAAGCTGGCCATGGTTACTATTGAGGCCCGGCCTGCTGGTGGCCAAGCGCCCGCGGGGCCGCCCAATCCTAGGAGCACATATGTTGCTGAGCCAGGAACCACTTGTGGAATCAAATACGCCCCCGGGCCCCACCCCCGGCGTGATCGAGCGGAAGTAACGCCATGGCCGGTCAGCATTACGAAGTCCTGGTCATCGGCGGAGGCAATGCCGGGATCTCCTTGGCAGCACGCCTCCACCGATACGGTGTGAAGGATGTGGCCGTGGTGGAACCGAAGGACCACCACCTCTACCAGCCGCTGTTCTCCCACATCGCCGGCGGGAGGGCAAAGACATCGGAGGCCTTCCGGTTGCAGCGCTCGATCATGCCAAAGGGCGTGGAATGGATCCGGGATGGCGCGGTGAACATCGACCCGGCGAGCAACACGGTGTCTCTGGCTTCCGGCGCCCACGTGGGCTTTGACCAGCTGGTGGTCTGCCCCGGCCTGCAGCTGGACTGGGAGAAGATCCCGGGATTGGCCCAAGCCGTGCACTCCACATCCGGGGCGTCCCATTACGAATTCAGCCTGGCGCCTAAGGCGTGGGCACTGCTCAGTGGCCTGAAAGCCGGCACGGCTGTGTTCACCATGCCCTCCGGCCCGATCAAGTGCGGCGGCGCAGCACAGAAACCGATGTACCTGGCCTGCGATTACTGGCGCGAGCAGGGAGTACTCCAGGACATTCGGGTGGTCATGGTGCAGCCCTCCCCCACCGTGTTCGGGGTGCCCGGCGTGGATGAAGAGCTGAACCGGAAGATTGCCGAATACGGCATTGAACTGCGCTGCAACAGCGAGCTCATCTCCGTGGACCCTGCAGCACAAACAGCGCTGATCCGGGACAACACCACCGGCGCCACCGGGGAGCTGCGTTACGACGTGCTCAATGCCGTCCCGCCGCAGTCGGCTCCGGACTGGCTCAAGGCCACGGAACTGCCCGCGCGGGGCGACTCCGGCGGGTTCGTGGAGGTGGACCCGCAGACTCTCCGGCACGTGCGTTTCCCGAACATCTGGTCCCTGGGCGACGCCGCGGCGACCACAAACTCCAAGTCCGGCGGCGCCCTGCGCAAGCAGGCGTCCGTGCTGGCGCAGAATTTGCTCGCGGTCCGGAAGGGAAAAACCCCCACGGAGAAGTACAACGGATACTCCGTGTGCCCCTTCACGGTGTCCCGCTCCACCGTTGTCTTCGCCGAGTTCGATGACAAGTACCGGCCCATGCCCACCATCCCCAAGGTGCCCACGTGGAAAGAGAGCCGCGCGTCGTGGGTGGTGGACCGCGACATCTTCCCCCGCGTCTACTGGAACCTGATCCTCAAGGGCCGGGCCTAGGGCGTCCCGGACGGTACGAGGCCCGCCGTTTGCCGAAGATGGCCGGAATGGGGCCTTTCATTCCGGCCGTCTTCGGCATTTCGCCGGCAGCCGGCCCGGCCCGCCCCCGGGATCCTGGGAGCCCTCTACCGGATAAATGATCATCATGCTTACTATTTAGTGGCATGATGGCACTTCGACGTGGAACCTGTCCGCCGGGGGCGGGGCGTCGAGCAGCCAGAACGGGCACCGCGTGTGCCAGAGATGGAGTTTGCTATGAGCGCTGAGCAGGAAATGACCCCGCTGACCGACGATGAGCTGATGGCGCAGGCAGGAACCGCCCTTCCGGACAAGGAAGTCGCGTCGATCCTGGACCTCAATGCGGACCTGGACCTGGGCATCAGCGCCGCGGCGCCGATCGATCTCGCCGTCGCGGCCAACGCCAACGTCGCGGCGCCGATCGACGCCGCGGCGTCGGCAAACATCCTGTCCTTTGGTTCCGAATCCCAGGCCCTCGCGGACCAGGGCGTCATCATCAACCAGGGCATCACCGCCGACGCCACGGCCGAATCCG
>JAODMV010000063.1 GCA_025464875.1 Arthrobacter sp.
CCCCGGCCGTCATCCGCCGGAACATCCTCGAGGCGCCGGCCTGGTACACCGCGTACACGCCCTACCAGCCGGAAATCTCCCAGGGCCGGCTCGAGGCGCTGCTGAACTTCCAGACCATGGTCCAGGATCTCGTGGGCCTGCCGATCGCCAACGCCTCCCTCCTGGACGAGGCAACCGCCGTCGCCGAAGCCGTGCTGATGATGCGTAGGGCGAACAAGAATAAGGCCGCCGTCAACGGAAAGACCGTCCTTGACGCCGACTGCCTCCCGCAGACCATCGCCATCGTCAAGGGCCGCGCCGAGGCGCTGGGCTTCGAAGTCGAGGTCGCCGACCTGAGCAAGGGACTGCCCGACGGGGTCATCAACGGCGTCGTCCTCCAGCAGCCGGGCGTCTCCGGCCGTGTGTTCGACCACTCTTCGGTCATCGCGGACGCCAAGGAACGCGGCGCCCTCGTCACCGTCGCGGCCGACCTGCTCTCCCTTACCCTCATCACGCCTCCGGGTGAGCAGGGCGCCGACATCGCCGTCGGCTCCGCCCAGCGCTTCGGCGTTCCGCTCTTCTTCGGCGGCCCGCACGCCGCCTACATGGCCGTCCAGAAAGGCCTCGAGCGGTCCATGCCCGGCCGTCTCGTGGGCGTCTCCAAGGACTCCGCCGGCGTCCCGGCCTACCGGCTGGCGCTTCAGACCCGCGAGCAG
This sequence comes from Arthrobacter sp., assembly GCA_025464875.1. GTDB lineage: Bacteria > Actinomycetota > Actinomycetes > Actinomycetales > Micrococcaceae > Arthrobacter. The sequence continues at coordinate 696 of JAODMV010000063.1, forward strand.
CACATCCGCCGGGAAAAGGCCACGTCCAACATCTGCACCGCCCAGGCGCTGCTGGCCATCGTGTCCTCCTTCTACGCCGTCTACCACGGCCCGGACGGCCTGAAGGCTATCGCCGAAACCACCCACGGACACGCCCGGACGATCGCCGCGTCGCTGCAGGTTGCCGGCCTGCAGGTGCTGCACACCAGCTTCTTCGACACCGTCACGGTGTCAGTCCCGGGCAAGGCCGGCGAGATCATCGCCGCCGCCGAGGCCAGGGGCATCAACCTGCGCGCCGTCGACGCGGACACCGTCGGGATCTCCGCCGACGAGGCCACGACCTCGGCCATCGTCGCGGACGTCGTCGCCGCGTTCGGCGCCAGCGTCGCAGGCTCTGACACTGACACAGGCGCTGGCGCCGGGTTCGGGCTGGACGCCGCCGTCGAGCGCACCTCCGGCTACCTGCAGCACCCGGTCTTCAACACGCACCGCTCCGAGACCCAGCTGCTGCGCTACATCCGCCGGCTTTCGGACCGCGACCTCGCGCTGGACCGCACCATGATCCCGCTGGGCTCCTGCACCATGAAGCTGAACGCCACGGCCGAGATGGAAGCCATCTCCTGGCCGGAATTCGCGTCCATCCACCCCTTCGCCCCCGAGTCCCAGACCGCCGGCTGGCGCGAACTGATCGAGGACCTCGAAGCGCAGCTGAGCGAGATCACCGGCTACGACCAGGTCTCCATCCAGCCGAACGCCGGCTCGCAGGGCGAGCTGGCCGGCCTGCTGGCCATCCGCGTCTACCACCTGTCCCGCGGGGACGCCCAGCGCAACGTCTGCCTGATCCCGGCCTCCGCGCACGGCACCAACGCGGCCTCCGCCGTGCTCGCCGGCATGAAGGTCGTCGTCGTCGCCACCGCCCCCGACGGCACCATCGACCACGCCGACCTCACGGCCAAGATCGAGGCCAACAAGGACGCACTGTCCGCCATCATGATCACCTACCCCTCCACCCACGGGGTGTACGACGCCGACGTCCGCGAGGTCTGCGACGCCGTCCACGCCGCCGGCGGCCAGGTCTACATCGACGGTGCGAACCTCAACGCCCTCGTCGGCCTGGCCCAGCCCGGCCTGTTCGGCGGCGACGTCTCCCACCTGAACCTGCACAAGACCTTCTGCATCCCGCACGGCGGCGGCGGCCCGGGCGTCGGCCCGGTCGCGGCCAAGGCGCACCTCGCCCCGTTCATGCCGGGCAACGCCGCCGATCCGGCCAACGGAGCCGACGGCACCCCGATCTCCGCCTCGCGCTATGGTTCGGCCGGCGTGCTGCCGATCTCCTGGGCCTACGTGAAGCTCATGGGCGGCAGGGGCCTGACCGAGGCCACCAAGTCGGCACTGCTCGCGGCCAACTACATCGCGGCGCGCCTGAACGACTTCTTCCCGGTGCTGTACACCGGCGAGGGCGGGCTCGTGGCCCACGAGTGCATCCTGGACCTGCGCGACCTCACGGCCAAGACCGGCGTGACCGCGGAGGACGTGGCCAAGCGCCTCATCGACTACGGCTTCCACGCGCCCACCCTCTCGTTCCCGGTGGCCGGGACGCTGATGGTCGAACCCACAGAATCCGAGGACCTCGGCGAGATCGACCGCTTCATCACGTCCATGGTCTCCATCCGCGCTGAGATCGACCAGGTTGCCCACGGCGACTTCACCGTGGAGCACAGCCCGCTGCGCAACTCCCCGCACCCGGCCGCCGCCGTCATCAGCACGAACTGGGACCGCGGGTACCCGCGCGAGCAGGCGGTCTTCCCGGACCACACGCTCAAGCAGGACAAGTACTTCCCGCCGGTCGGCCGGATCGACGGCGCCGCCGGAGACCGCAACCTGATCTGCTCCTGCCCGCCCCTCGAGGCCTTCGAGGACAACACAGAGGCCTTCGAGGACAAGACAGCAGCCTTCGAGGACAACACAGCAGCGTCCGAGGACCACTCCGACGGCTCCGCGAACTAAGGACAGCTGCAATGACTGAGAAGCACACGGCCCTGTACGAAGAGCACAAGAAGCTCGGCGCCTCCTTCACGGACTTCGGCGGCTGGCAGATGCCGCTGAAGTACAGCTCGGAACTGGCCGAGCACCACGCCGTCCGCAAATCCGCCGGCCTCTTCGACCTCTCCCACATGGGCGAGGTCTGGGTCAGCGGCCCGGATGCCGCCGCCTTCCTGGACTACGCCCTCGTCGGGAAGATCTCCGCCATGGCGATCGGCAAGGCAAAGTACTCGCTGCTCACTAACGAGGACGGCGGCATCATCGACGACCTCATCACCTACCGGCGCCCCGCCCAGGACGTTGGGGGCGACAGGTTCCTGGTCGTGCCCAACGCCGGGAACGCCCAGGTGGTGGCGGCGGCCCTGGCCGAAAGGGCCGGTACCGGCAAAGAGGGGGGCTTCGACGTCGTCGTCGACGACGCCTCCGCGGCGACGTCGCTGATCGCCGTGCAGGGTCCCAAGGCCGAGGAAATCCTGCTGCGTCTGGTTCCCGCCGCACAGCACGAGCTCGTCACCGGGCTCAAGTACTACGCGGCGGTGGAGGTTCCGCTCATGTTCGGCGGCGCCAGCCAGGACCTCCTGCTGGCCCGCACCGGCTACACCGGCGAGGACGGTTTCGAGATCTTCGTGGACGACGAGGACGCCGCCGCCCTCTGGCAGGCCCTCCTCGCCATCGCTGAAGACGGCGAGCTGACGCCCGCCGGCCTCGCGTCCCGCGATTCGCTCCGCCTGGAGGCCGGCATGCCGCTCTACGGCAACGAACTCTCCCTCGAGGGTGACCCGTTCGCCGCCGGCCTGGGGCCCGTCGTCGCTCTATCCAAGGAAGGCGACTTCGTGGGCAAGGCCGCCCTGGCCGCCAGGAAGGCCGCGGGCGCAGGTTCCACCGCCGGCCGCAAGCTCGTCGGCCTCAAGGGTCTGGGCCGCCGCGCCGGCCGCGGCCACTACCCGGTTCTCAAGGACGGCAACGTGGTCGGTGTTGTCACTTCCGGACAGCCGAGCCCCAGCCTCGGCTATCCGGTTGCCATGGCGTATGTCGACGTGGAGTTCACCGAGCCCGGCACCGCCCTGGACATCGACCTCCGCGGCAAGACCGAGCCGTTCGAAGTCGTGGCACTGCCGTTCTACAAGCGCGCGAAGTAGCCCAGCGGTCCCGGGGCCGTGCGCGGCTCCGGGGCCGGCGGGCCTGGGTTTTCGCGCGTGCTCGCTCGTTTTGCGGCAGGGGAGCGGAATCCGGAAGCGGGCGTCTCAGCGAGGGACGAGCGAGCACGCGGAGAAATTCGGTTTCCTGACGCGTAACCGACCACAATTGATGTGGACCAACGACCAATCCGAGACTTAGGAAAAGAACCCATGGCAAAAGTTGCCCCTGAACTGCAGTATTCCGACGAGCACGAGTGGGTGGCGCGGGAGGCCGGGAACGTTGTTTCCATCGGCATCTCCGCGGTGGCCACCGATGCCCTCGGCGACATCGTGTACGTGGACCTGCCCGAGGTCGGCTCCTTGGTGGCCGCGGGGGAGACCTGCGGCGAGGTGGAGTCCACCAAGTCCGTCTCGGACCTGTACGCCCCGGTCACCGGGGAGGTCACGGAAATCAACCCCGCCGTCGTCGAGGACCCGGCCCTGATCAACAGCGACCCGTACGGCGCCGGCTGGCTCTTCAAGGTCGCCGCGGTATCCGACGGCCCGCTGCTCTCCGCCCCGGACTACGCGTCCAAGAACGGCGGCCAGCTGTGAGCGGCGCCGGAGTAACCGCCACTTCGTTCGAGCAGGTCGTTTCGCCGAGCCTGGACGCCGAGCTGTCCGCGCTGGATCCGGAGATCGCCGCGAAGATCGACGCCGAGCTGACCCGCCAGCGGGACGGCCTGGAAATGATCGCCTCGGAGAACCACACCGCCAAGGCCGTCATGCAGGCCCAGGGCTCGGTGCTGACCAACAAGTATGCCGAGGGCTACCCGGGCAAGCGCTACTACGGCGGCTGCGAGCACGTCGACGTCGTCGAACAGCTTGCCATTGACCGGGTCAAGGCACTGTTCGGCGCCGGATACGCCAACGTCCAGCCCCACTCCGGCGCGCAGGCCAACGCCTCCGCCATGCACGCCCTGATCCGCCCGGGCGACACCATCATGGGCCTGAACCTGGCCCACGGCGGACACCTGACGCACGGCATGAAGTTCAACTTCTCCGGCCGGCTGTACAACGTGATCCCGTACCAGGTCCGCGAAGAGGACCACCGGATCGACATGGCCGAGGTGGAGCGCCTGGCGCAGGAGCACAAGCCGCAGCTGATCGTCGCCGGCTGGTCCGCCTACGCCCGCCAGCTGGACTTCGCCGAATTCCGCCGGATCGCCGACGCCGTCGGCGCGTACCTCATGGTGGACATGGCCCATTTCGCCGGGCTCGTC
>JAODMV010000064.1 GCA_025464875.1 Arthrobacter sp.
GACCATAGCCCTGCGGTGGCGTGCGACCACTACCACCGGATGCCGGAAGACGTGGCCATGATGAAAGAACTGGGGGTCGATTCCTACCGCTTCTCCCTTTCGTGGTCCCGGATCCAACCCGGGGGCAGCGGTCCGGTAAATCCTGCGGGCCTCGACTTCTACGACCGGCTCATTGACCTGCTGCTGGCCAACGGGATCTCGCCCATGGCCACGCTGTACCACTGGGACACGCCGCTGGAGCTGGATGAGGCGGGCGGCTGGATGAACCGGGACACCGCCTACCGGCTGGGGGAATATGCCGCCATCGCCGCAGCCGCCTTCGGCGATCGGGTGGCCCGATGGGTTACCGTCAACGAGCCGGCCACCGTCACCACAAACGGCTATGCCCTGGGCCTCCACGCCCCGGGGGAAAACCTCATGCTCCAGGCCCTGCCGAGCGTCCACCACCAGCTGCTAGGCCACGGGCTGGCGCTGCAGGCGCTGCGGGCGGCAAAAGTGCCGGGTGAAATCGGCATCACCAACGTGTATTCGCCCATGGTGCCGGCCTCGGTCAACCCGCTGGACAAACTGAGTTCCGGGCTGATGGATGTGTTGCAGAACCGTCTGTTTGCTGATCCGGTTCTGCTCGGAAAGTACCCCGACGTCATTCGGGCCGCCACGTTCTTTTCCTCGTTCAGCCCCTCCGCGGAAGACCTCGCGCTGATTTCGCAGCCATTGGACTTCTACGGCCTCAATTACTACATGCCGACGCGGGTCGGTACCGGCCCCGGGGACGGGGCGGTGCCGGCGGGCATGGCCGCGGCGATGGGGGACGACCTCAGCGGCGCAACACCGGGGGCGCCGTTCCATATTGCCCCCTTCCCCGAGGCGGAAACAACCGCCTACGGCTGGCCCATCAAACCGGAATACATGGCCGTCGCGCTGGCGGAGATGGCAGAACGGTATCCGGAGCTTCCGCCGGTCTACATCACCGAGGGCGGGGCGAGTTTCGAGGACGTGGTGGTCAGGGATGCCGCCGCGGACCGGACCATCATTCCGGACGAGCGGCGCTTGAAGTACTTGGCGGATCACATTGCCAGCGCCCTCGAAGCGACCGCCCCCGGCGGGCCGGCGGAGGCGATCGACCTCCGCGGCTACTACGTGTGGTCGCTCCTGGACAATTTCGAGTGGTCCGGCGGCTACAAGCAGCAGTTCGGCCTGTTGCACGTGGACCGGAAAACGCTGGTCCGGACGCCTAAGGCGTCCTACTACTGGCTCCAGGAAGCGCTCGCCGCCCGGAACCGGGCCGTTCCGGACGACGCCGGAGTGCCGGATACCGCCGCCGACGCCGAACGGCCTCACCCGGTGGGTTGACCCGCCACCGGACCCGGGTGTGTGCCCGGGTCCGTCCGCCGGATCTCGGATCAGCGGCCCAGCCGGCGACGGGTCAGAGGATACCCAGGTCCTGCAGGCCTTTCGCCATCCCGGCGCCGTCGGGCGAATAGATCCACGGGACGGTGGAGCCGGTGTGGTCCCCGGTCTCGGAATGGCCGCCGGCCAGCACGGCCTCGCTGGCGGACAGTTGCCGGATGCAGATGGCGGCGACGTGGTCAGGGTGCCGCTGGGCGAACTCTGAATAGATCCCTTCATCATGCTGGCCGTTGTCCCCGAAGAGCAGCCAGCGCATGTTCGGGAACTCCTGTGCCAGCAGTTCCAGGTTCCGGCGTTTGTGTTCCTGCCCGCTGCGGAACCAGCGGTCCGCGGTCAGACCCCAGTCCGTCAAGAGCAGGGCGCCGGACGGGTACATGTTGCGGCTCAAGAAGCGCGCCAGCGTGGGGGCGGCATTCCACGGCCCGGTGGACAGATAGATCACCGGAGCCTCCGGGTACACCACCTTCAGCCGGTCCATCAGCACGGGCATGCCCGGGGTTGCCATCCGGGCCCGCTCGTTCAGGACGAAGGTGTTCCACAGGGCCAGGAACGGCCGGGGGAGGGCCGTGACCATGACGGTGTCGTCGATGTCGGAGACGATCCCCAGCTTTGTTTCCGGGGAGATGACGAAAATGCTGGCCTTGGCGGGCTCAGTGCCTTCGGCCCGGAGGACGGCAGTGTGCCAGCCCGGGGCAAGGGACACGGGGACGATGGTGTCCACGAGGCCGCCGCGGTCCGCCCGCACCCGGCTGGTCACGCCGTCAACCTCGATCTCCACCTCGGTGAACTGGATCGGCACGCTGGTGAACGCCCGCCAGCCACGGATATTCTGGTTCCCGTTTTGGGCGGCGCGCTCCGCGTGGCTGCCTGGTGCGGGCTTGCGGGTAAGCACCACGCGGCCCAGGACCCGGACCCATTGCGTGGACCCGTACCCCTGGTAGGCGACAGTCTGCGGGGCGAAGTTCCAGCGCCTGGCTGCCTTGAGGCGGAAGCGGTTGACAGTGTCCGAGGCCAGGTGTGCCAGGCGGAAGACCCGGTTCCCGGACACCGGTTGCTGCTGTGGTGGTTGCTGCGACGCCAATTCCATGCCTTTACTCTCCCACAGCCGGTAGTTCAGGCGTCGCCAAGCAAGCAGCGCAAGGTACTGGCGTTGCGCACGGCGTTGCCGCCGCCGTCGTTATTGAAGTAGGCGAAGACATCCTTGCCGGCTGCTTGCCATTCCCGGATCCGGCCCGCCCACCAGCGCAGATCGTCGTCCGAGTAGGAGCCGCCATAGAGGTGCGCAGGATCGGGGCCATGCAGCCGGACGTAGACGAACGGGGCCGTGGCGCGCAGAACGCACGGGAGACGGGCGCCGCTCATGATGCAGTAGGCGGTGCCGTGCCGTTCCAGCAGCGCGTACACCTCGGGGCGGTCCCAGCTTTCGTGGCGGAATTCCACGCTCACCCTGATCCACTCCGGCAACGCGGCCAGGAAGTAGTCCAGCCGGGCGTCGTCGCGGGCGAGGTCCGGCGGCAGCTGGACCAGGAGCACGCCGCGCTTGTCTTCCAGTTCATGCCAGCACCGGGCTATCCGCTCCACCCAGAGCTCCGGGGCGTAGAGCTTCTTGCCGTGGGTCAGGCCCCGGGGGGCCTTGACGGACAGGACAAAACCCGGCGGCAGGCGGCGCCGCCAGCTCGCGAAGCTCGTCTCCCGCGGCCAGCGGTAGAAACTCGCGTTCAGCTCCACGGTGCTGAAGCGGGCCGCATAGTGCGCCAGCCGGTCCCGCGCCGGCAGCCCGGGAGGGTACAGCACGTCCTCCCAGTGGTCGTAGCTCCAGCCGGAGGTGCCGATGTGGAGCGCCATGGATGGATACTAGCCCGACGGCGGGGGAGGCCCGCAATCCCGTCGTCGCCAAACCTCGTGCCCGGCGCCGGGGTGTGGCACTGTATGTCTCATGGCACGCATCGAGGACTATGCAATGGTCGGCGATCTCCACACAGCGGCACTCATCAGCACCGAGGGCTCGATCGATTGGCTGTGCCTGCCCCACTTCGACTCGCCCGCCTGCTTCAGCGCCCTGCTGGACACCCCGAAGGCCGGGCGCTGGCTGCTGGCGCCGGAAGAGGGCGGTGAATGCACACGCCGGCACTACCGCCGGGGAACGCTGATCCTGGAAACCGAATGGGAGACACCCGGCGGCAAGGTCCGGGTCATCGACTTCATGCCGCCCCGCGACAACCTGGCCGACATTGTGCGGATCGTGGTGGGCGTCCGCGGCGCCGTGAGGATGCGCGGCGAGCTGATCCTGCGGTTCGACTACGGCCACATCACTCCCTGGGTCCGCCATGACAAGCACGGGGTCCACGCCATCGCCGGCCCGGATGCCGCCTACCTGGTCACGAAGGCTCCCCTGCGGGGTGAACGAATGAAGACGGTCAGCGAGTTCACCGTCACGGCGGGGGAGCGCGTGTCCTTCCTGCTGACCTGGACTCCCAGCCACCTCTACCGCCCGCGCGCCGTGGACCCGGAAGAGGTCCTGCTGTCCACCGAGGCCTTCTGGCAGAACTGGTCGGCAAAATGCAAGATCACCGGGCCCTATCGCGAGGCCGTCCAGCGCTCGCTCATCACCCTGAAAGCCCTGACTTACGACCCTACGGGCGGGATCGTGGCCGCGGCGACCACCTCGCTGCCGGAGGAGATCGGCGGCACCCGGAACTGGGATTATCGCTATTGCTGGCTCCGCGATGCCACGTTGACCCTCCAGGCCCTGCTCGCGGCCGGCTACACGGAGGAAGCCGGAGCGTGGCGTGACTGGCTGCTGCGGGCCGTCGCCGGTGACCCCGCTGACCTGCAGATCATGTACGGGCTCCACGGCCAACGCCGGATGCCGGAGATGGAGCTTCCGTGGCTGCAGGGCTACGAGAAGTCCGCTCCGGTGCGGACCGGCAACGGCGCGGCGCAGCAGTTGCAACTGGACGTCTGGGGCGAGGTGCTCGATTGCCTGTCCCTGACGCGGAATTCGCTCCTGAAGCACACGGATGAATCGTGGGACGTCCAGGTGGCCCTGATGGAGCACCTTGAGACCGTCTGGACCTGCCCGGACAACGGGCTGTGGGAGATGCGCGGACCGCGGCGGCATTTCACGCATTCGAAGGTGATGGCGTGGGTGGCGGCGGACCGCATGGTCAAGGGCGTGCGGGACTTCGGGCTCACCGGCCCGGCGGACCGCTGGGAGGAACTGCGCGAGACCATCCACGCCGAGGTCATGGCAAAAGGCTTCGACGCCGAACGCAATACTTTCGTGCAGGCGTACGGACGGCCGGAGCTGGATGCGAGCCTCCTGCTCATCCCCCGGGTAGGGTTCCTGCCGCCGGATGACCCGCGCGTCCTGGGAACCATCGACGCCGTCGAGCGGGAGCTGATGCACGACGGTTTCCTGCGCCGCTACCTGCCGGCAGAAAGCGACGATGGGCTGCCCGGCGAGGAAGGCGTGTTCCTGGCGTGCTCGTTTTGGCTGGTGGAGGCGTTGCTGGGGGCGGGGCGGCGTTCGGAGGCCGAGGAGCTCTTCGAGCGGCTGCTGGCGCTGCGCAACGACGTCGGGCTCCTCAGCGAGGAATGGGGGGTCGAAGACGGCCGGCAACTGGGCAACACGCCGCAGGCGTTCAGCCATTTCGCGCTCGTGCTCAGCGCCCTGGAACTGTATGAATACTCCGCGCACATCAGTGACACGCCGCTGCTGGGACGGTGAGCCTAGGGCGGCCGGAAGCGGCGCGGATCGGGCTTCCTGCGCCTTCGCGGGACCCATAGCCAGGGCAGCCCGCATGTGGCACCCTTTGCCGTATCAGGGCAAAAGCCAAGCTCAAGGAGAGCCCCATGTTCACGGCCAAGGATGCATTTTCGAGCTTCAGTGTTGACGACCTGGGCAAGGCCAGGCAGTTCTATGGCGAAACGCTAGGGATGACGGTCGGCGACGGCGGCATGGGAACGCTCAGTGTGCAGCTTGCCTCCGGTTCCCGCGTGATGATCTATCCGAAAGACAATCACGAGCCGGCTTCCTTCACGGTCCTGAATCTCGTGGTGGAGGACGTCGAAGCGGCCGTCGACGAACTCAACCGGCTCGGGGTCCAGACGAAGATCTATGACGATCCGAAGCTGCCCACCGATAGCAAAGGAATCGCCGAGGGCGAGGGCGTCCCCCCGATCGCCTGGTTCAAGGACCCCGCCGGAAACGTGCTGTCCGTGATCAAGGCCTGAGCGGGGCCCTCTTCTGCCGGCCGGTTTTCCCCGCAACCGTCAGTAAGTATACTTACCAATACCCCACGGTGGGGTGACGGTTAAAGGAGTGTGCATGGCGGGATATTTCGAGCTCGAAGACGCGCCCGAGGGAGGCTACCGGATCCGGATGCTGGACGGGGCAGGAAGCCTGATGGCGGTTTCAGTCACGTTTCCCACCAAGAAGGCGGCCGTCGTCGGGGTGGCGCAGGCCCGGGAAATCGCCGGAACGGGCCTGATCCGGGACAGCAGCAGCGACGTCCAGGCCTCCGCGCCCGGGCCGCCGCCCCGGCAGGCCAGAAGGACGCTGGGTGTCACCGGGCGCGGCCCCACCGTGACCGGTGCCTCGCTTGGAGGCAAGCGAGCGCGTGCCCACCACTAATCCGCCTTCTGGCGGCCAGCGCAAGGCGGCCGTCCTCTTCGACGTCGACGGGACGCTGGTGGATTCGACCTACCTGCACACCCTCGCATGGTGGCAGGCGTTCCGGCAGGCCGGCTACGAGGTTCCGATGGCCCGCATCCACCGCTCGGTCGGCATGGGCGGGGACAAGATCGTGGCTGCCCTGCTGCCCGGGGACCGGGACGTCGCCGGCGATGACGACATCATGTCCTCCCACGCCGCCGTTTTCGCCACCTTCTGGCCTTACCTGCGCCCGCTGGATGGCGCCAGGGACCTGCTGGCGCAGTGCCATGAGAGCGGCTTCGCCGTCGCGCTGGCCTCATCGGCCCGGGAGCGGGACCTTGAAATCCTCCGCTCCACGATAGGGGCCGACGCCTACCTCGACGCAGCCACCAGTTCCAAGGATGCCAAGGAGAGCAAGCCGGATCCCGACATCATCATCGCGGCGCTCAAGGCGGTCGGGGTGGAGGCCAAGGACGCCGTCTACGTGGGGGACGCCGTGTGGGACATCTACGCGGCCCGGGCCTTGGGAATTCCGACCATCGGATTGACCTGCGGCGGTACCAGCGAGGCGGAACTCCGCAGCGCGGGCGCGGTGGAGGTCTACGAAACCCCGCGGGCGCTGCTGAACAATCTCAAGGACAGCGCGATCGGCCAGCTTGCCGCCCGCCTCCTCGGCTGATCCCACGCCCGGTCCGGATCTGCCATCCCGGCAGCCGGTCTGGGCCGAGACGGACCGCGGGCAGCGCCGCCGTTTTACCGCAGCGGAAGCAGCCCGGACAGATCGGCGCGGAGACCGGAGGCGGCCACCCGGCCGGCGTCGACGGCGTCGGCCCAGCTCAGTAGCCCGCCGACCATCGCCAGCCAGGTGGCGGCGTCGCACTCGATGACGTTCGGGGGAGTGCCGCGGGTATGGCGCGGGCCCTCCACGCATTGCGTCACGCCGAACGGCGGGACGCGGACCTCCACCGAGTTGCCCGGCGCCCGCGCGCTGACTTCCTCGAGGGAGTAGCGCACCGCCGTCGCGAGGGTGTTGCGGGGAACGGCGGCAACGGGTTCCGGGACAGCGGCGTCGGCGGAGTCCGGCGCCGCGGTGTTGGCGTTCAGCCAGGCGGCGAGCGCCGCGCGGCCCTCGTCGACGGCGATCCGGCGGCGGGCTACGGCCATGGCGTGCTTCTCCCGGGAACCAGTCCGGTGGGGTGCAGCATCGGGCCTAGTCCAGCAGCGCCGAGACGGCGCGGCCGAGGCGGATCTTGCCCACCGGCCGGCCGCCGCCCCGCACGGGCTTCACGACCTTTTCCAGCACGCTGGACACTTCCGGGATCTCGACCGCGCCGGCGGCGGCCAGCAGGGTCAGGCCGACCAGGGTGGTGGCCCGGCTGCTGCCGTCGAGGACCTTGATGGCGACCGAGACGCCCTGGGGCGTGGCCATCACCAGCACCCCCTCGGCGCCGATCTTGGCGATGATGCCCAGTTCGTCCATGACGATGGTGTTGCTCTTGCCGCGGCCCTGTACGGCCCACGGGTAGTCCAGCATCGAGGTGGCGATCGTAGCGGCGCGCGCGTTGGAGTTCTGGTCCCCGGGGGCCTTGGCCAGCTTCGAGTACGCCCGGGCCAGGCCGGTCAGGGAGACGGCGGCCACGGGGGCGCCGCAGCCGTCGATGCCGAGGTGGGCGACCCTTTCGCCGGAGTATTCCTCGATGACGGAGCGGACGCGCTGCTGCAGCGGGTGGTTGGGCTCGAGGTAGCTGTGGGTGTCCCAGCCGTTCTCGGTGCAGGCCCAGAGGAAGGCGGCGTGCTTTCCGGAGCAGTTGAA
>JAODMV010000067.1 GCA_025464875.1 Arthrobacter sp.
AACGGGTATTGATCCCCGCGGTCCGTGACGGCACACTGAGTCATCAGTTCCAGGGGGAGCCATATGAGCCTGTCCGATATGCCGGGATCCATCCCGGATCCCGGCATAGTTGCCGCCGCTGCTGGCCGCCGCTCGACGACGGCGCTCGCCGAGCCGACGCGGAAGGTCACCGCTCGCTGGGTCACCGGACTGGTGCTCGTCAACGTGGGAATCAACGCCGCATTTTTCGGCCCCATCAACGTGTTCATCGGCCAGCAGGCCATCAGTATCGATGCGGGCAGCAAGGAGGAGATCTATTCCCTGGTTGTCGGCTGCGGCGCCGCCGTTTCCTTGGTGGCCAATCCGCTCTGTGGCGCCCTGTCCGACCGGACCGTCTCAGGCTTCGGCCGTCGTGCCCCGTGGGTCCTGGCGGGGGCCATCCTGGCCACGGCCGCGCTTCTGGCCCTGTCCGGGGCCACGGCTGTGGCGCTGACGGTGCTCTTCTGGTGCCTCGTCCAGCTCGGCGCCAACGCGGCCTACGCGGCCATTACCGCAGCCATCCCGGACCGTGTGCCGGTATTGCAGCGCGGAAGCGTGGGCGGCCTGGCGGCCATGGGGCAGACCGTGGGAATTGTGCTCGCCGCGGTCTTCGGTGCCGTGGTTGCGGGCAACTTCATGCTCGGGTACTGGCTCTGCGCCGCCGCCCTCCTGCTTTCCGTGCTGCCCTATCTGTTCCATCGCGACGATCCTGTGCTCCCGCGCGAGGCGCGCGTGCCCTTCCGGCTGCTCGGCTTCCTCAGGGGCTTCTGGATCAGCCCGTTCCGCCACCAGGACTTCGCCTGGGCGTGGCTCACGCGCTTCCTGATGAACGTGGGCAACCAGCTGTCCACCGTGTACCTGCTCTTTTTCCTGCGCGACATCATCAAGCATGAGGACCCGGCGTTGGGTTTGCTGGTCCTCATCGGCATCTACGCGGTCATGGTCATGATCACCGCCGTGCTGGCCGGGCCCTGGAGCGACCGGGTGGGCAGGCGCAAACCGTTTGTGATCGCATCCGCCGTGACCATCGCCATCGCGGGGCTGATCATGGCGTTGGTCCCGTCCTGGCCCGGCGCCTTGGCGGGCGCTGCCGTGCTGGGGATCGGGTTCGGGGCGTACCTGGCGGTGGACTTCGCACTGCTGACCCAGGTGTTGCCGCAGGCCGCGGACCGGGGCAAGGACATGGGGCTGATCAACGTGGCCAACTCCCTGCCGCAGGTGTTCGCCCCTGCGCTCGCGTTGCTCGCCCTTCGGCACTTCGGCGGGTATGTCACGCTGTTCACCGCGGCAGCGGTGATCGGCCTGCTGGGCGCGGTGTTCGTGGTCAAGATCAAGGGTGTCGACTGAGCCGGTGAGGGCCGGGCGGGCCCGTAGGGCGCTGAGCAGTCGCCGCCGGGGCCCCGATGGACCGGCTCGCCGCCGGGTCTCTGGCGTATAGTGGACGGGAATTGCCGCGGCGGCGCTGTGGGGGGATGCCTCCCGGCCGCCGAGAATAAACGACCCCGGAACGCTGCTGATGCCTGAATTTCACTCAGATCTTCCACCGATGGCCCCTCCGCCCACCCTGCCCCGGCAACGGCTCCGCTACGCGCGAATCCTGGATGTTGCTGCCGGCTTCGCCCACAAAGGCCTCGACTCCGTGGTGCTCTCCGAGGTGGCCGCGAAGGCTGATGTTCCCTTGGGGACGCTGTACCGCTATTTCCCCTGCGCGGCGCAGCTCATGCTGGCGCTGTACCGCAAACAGCTTGCCGAGCTGCAGACGGACGGCTCCGCGGCCGCCGGGCCAGTTCCCGCCCAAGGGCTGGTGGGGGTGGTGATGGAGGTTTTCCACATGCGCCTCATGCAGCCCGCCGTCGAGCAGTGCCTGAATCGCGCGGTCTACGCGAAGGACACGGACACCACCCGACTGCTGCGCGAGATTGACTCCATCGCGGAGAAGGCGGTGACCGCTGTGAGCGGCGACGCCGCCGTCTCCCGCGTCCTTCTGCTGACCGTCACCGGGCTCGTCCAGGCGGTCCGCTGCCGCCGGCTGTCCTTGTTCGAGGCCGAGGAGGACCTCAAAAAGGCCTGCCGGCTGCTGTCGGGGGCAGGGCAGGCCGCGTAACCGGTCTAGACCAATAACCGCGAAAACCCGGCCGCTTGGATGATCTGAATCACCAAAGCCGCAGGATAAACGTTTCACCGCGACGCGGCGCCGTCCCTCTTGCGCTCCATTGGGCGGCGGCTTTGTTTACCATTGCAGAACCGGAACGGCGTCCCGCCGCCCCCTTCGGGAGCTTCTGCGCAGACCCCCACCCCCGGGTCGCCGCGGACGTTCCCGCCAGACCATCTTGAGCATCCCGTGCTTGAGCATCCATGTGCCGTGCGCCCACGGTAAGCCCCAGGAGACGACGAAGTGTCCACTGAAACGATCAATCCCGCCGACAACACTTCCCCCGCAGAGCCGGTAGCCGCGCTCAGCGACGAGGAAATCTTCGCGGCCCACCAGGGCGGCAAGCTTTTGATTTCCAGCACCGTCCCGCTCGCCAGCAAGCGTGATCTTTCCATCGCCTACACGCCCGGCGTCGCCCAGGTCAGCCGCGCGATCCACGCCAACCCTGAGCTTGCCCGTACCCTCACCTGGGCCGAGCGGCTCGTGGTCGTGGTCAGCGACGGCACGGCCGTCCTGGGGCTCGGGAACATCGGAGCCAGCGCCTCGCTGCCCGTGATGGAGGGCAAGTCCGCCCTGTTCAAGGCCTTCGGCGAGCTCGATTCCATCCCGCTGGTGCTCAACACCACCGACGTCGACGAGATCGTCGAGACCCTTGTCCGGCTGCGTCCGAGCTTCGGCGCCGTCAACCTCGAGGACGTCTCCGCGCCGCGCTGCTTCGAGTTGGAGGAAAAGCTCATCGAGGCACTGGACTGCCCCGTCATGCATGACGACCAGCACGGCACCGCCGTCGTGGTCCTCGCCGCCTTGACCGGCGCCGCGAAGGTGACCGGCCGCACGCTGGAAAGCCTGCGCGTGGTGGTCTCCGGGGCCGGCGCGGCCGGAATCGCCGTCGCCGAAATCCTGCTCACCGCCGGCATCGGCGACGTTGTGCTGCTGGATTCCCGCGGCGTCATCAACCGGGAGCGCGCGGACATCGCCGCCGACCCCGCCAGCAAGAAGGCCCAGCTGGCCGGGCGCAGCAACCCGCGCGGCGTCTCCGGCGGCCCGGGCGAGGCCCTGCTCGGCGCTGACGTGTTCATCGGCGTCTCCTCCTCGAAGCTGGACGAGGAGCACCTCAAGATCATGAACGAGAACTCGATCGTGTTCGCCCTCTCCAACCCGGACCCCGAAGTCCTGCCGGAGGTTGCGCGCAAGCACGCGGCCGTCGTTGCCACCGGGCGCAGCGACTTCCCGAACCAGATCAACAACGTGCTCGCGTTCCCCGGCATCTTCCGCGGGGCCCTCGATGCCGGCGCCCGCCGGATCACCCCGGCCATGAAGCTGGCCGCCGCGCGGGCCATCGCCGCGCTGGCGGAGGACGAGCTCTCCGCCGACTACATCGTGCCCAGCCCGCTGGACCCCCGCGTGGCACCGGCGGTTTCGGCCGCCGTGGCCGCGGCGGTCGAAGCCGAGTAGCCTTCCCGGCAACACCGGGATCTGTTCCGGACACCACACGACGACGGCGAGGCCTCCTGGCGGGGGCCTCGCCGTCGTCGTTAAACGTCGTCGTTAAAGGGGTCCCGCGGGCGGTCCGGGGCTAGACCATAGACTGGGGCCATGAACCCCGAAACGCTCGTGACGGTCCTCTGCGGCCTTGGCGTCCTGGCGGGCGTCGCCGGCACCGTCATCCCCGTCCTGCCGGGCAGCATCCTGATCGGGCTGAGCCTGCTGGCCTGGGCCATCTGGGGCGGCGCCGGGACCACCGGCTGGGTCGTGTTCGGCGTCGGCCTGGTCTTCGTGCTCGCCGGGATGGCTGCCAGTGCCGTGCTGACCGGGCGAAGGCTCAAGCAGCACAGCATCCCCGGCCGCTCGGTGGTTGCCGGGCTGGTCCTGGGCGTCGTGGGAATGTTCATCATCCCCGTGGTGGGGCTCGTCCTCGGCTTCGCCGCCGGCCTCCTGCTCAGCGAAACCCACCGCACCCGCGACTTCCGCGCCGCGGTGACGAGCAGCTGGGCAGCCCTAAAGGCGACCGGCCTTGGCCTGATCGTCGAGTTCGGGCTCGCCTGCCTTGCGGCCAGCACCTGGGTGGTCGGTGTCTGGGTGGCTTCGGCCTAGCCCCCGGCGGGCCGCCCGCCTGCCGAGCCTACTAGCATGGGTGCATGAGCGCCGGCCCCCCAGAATCCGTACCCCTGTACCCCCAAAACCTCTACCGCGACACCCGTGACCAGACGCCCTTCCGCAAGGCCGTGGTCCGGACGCCCGTGCGCGGCCTCGCGGAGAATGTGGGGGGACTGGTGTCCGGCGTCCTGGCCGGGCGGATCCGCGGCACGCTGGTGGTGGAGGGCGGCGTGCCCCGGCTCGGTAAGCTGCCCGGCAAGGCGGCCAAGTCCGTGCACGGGGCCATCTTCGGCAGCACCGATACGGACCCGCTCATCACCCTGGCACGTGCGTGCCCTGGCTGGGCCGGG
The DNA here is from genome assembly GCA_025464875.1 of Arthrobacter sp. Lineage (GTDB taxonomy): Bacteria > Actinomycetota > Actinomycetes > Actinomycetales > Micrococcaceae > Arthrobacter. The sequence continues at coordinate 4,618 of JAODMV010000067.1, forward strand.
CTCTGCTACCTGATGGCCGGGTTGCTGGCCTACTCTCACGGCGGCTACCTGCGCGCTTCTGAACTGCTGCAGCGCGGCCTCGCCGTGCGGAACGACGACGAGGCGAACCGTTACGCCTTCGAATACCTGGCCGGGGTCATCACCCGCGTCGAGGTAGCCGAACGCATCGAGGTTCCGGTGCTGTTCAGCGAGGAGGCGGTGTTCCTGGCCCTGTCCCACGCGCTGCGGGAGACCGGGCAGGCGGACGCCGCGCTGGCGGCGCTGACCGGCCTGCCGCCGTCGCTGCCCATGGCCCTGGCACGCTGTTCCCTGGCGGCCGCGCTGGGACGGGACGCGGAGGTGGCGGCGGACACCGAAGGGCTGCTCAACGGGGACGACCTCTCGGCCGCGCTGCTGCTGGTGCGGGCCCGTTCCCTGCGGAAACTCGGAGAGTACGGGGCGGCCCGGGCCGCGCTGCAGGAGGTCCTGCGTCGCCGGAAGACGGACTTTACGCTGCGCAGCGATGCGCTGACGGACCGTGCGCTGCTGCTGCTGGACACCGGTCGGAAGTCCCTGAATCCGCGGGAGTGGCAGCGCCGGAAACCGGCTGAAGTGGAAAGGGTGAAAGCCTTCCGCAAGGACGCGGAAATGCACCAGCTTTGGGACCAGGAATACGGCCGCACCGACCGGGGCTAGAGGCTATCTCGTCTGTGGGGTGAGGCCGGGCTCCTTGCCTGGGGTGGGAACGGCGACGCCATCGATGTCCGCGGCCAGGTGCCGCGGGCCGCGCAGGAAGGGGCTCGGCCGGTATGGCGGGGGGTCCGTGACCAGCCGGGGGTTCTGCAGGCGGAGGGCGAACTCCGTCAGGGCGATCTGGGCTTCCAGACGGGCCAGCGGTGCCCCGACGCACAGATGGATGCCGCCGCCGAAGCCAAGGTGCCCGTTGTTCTTCCGCTCCGGGATGAACAGATCCGGCTCCGGGAACTGTTCGGGGTCGCGGTTGCCGGCAGCCAGGACAAGGGTGATCCCGGCGCCCTTGGGGATGGTGGTGCCGCCAATGTCGATATTGTCCAGGGCCGTCCGGAAGGGCACGAAGTGCACCGGCGGTTCATAGCGCAGCAGCTCCTCCACCATCGGAATGACCAGATCCGGGTCGTTGCGCAGCCTGTGGAGCACATCCGGGTGCCGGAGTAAGGTCAGCGCGCCGTTGGCGATGAGGTTGACCGTGGTTTCGTGCCCTGCAATGAGCAGGAGAAGGCCGGTGCCGACCAGCTGCTCGGCAGGCATCCGCCCCTCCGGGCCGTCGTCGCTGTCCATGGCCGATAGCAGGTCGTTGCCCGGCGACTGCCGGTGGGTCTCGACCAGCTCTTCCATGAAGGCGCGCAGCTCCTGCCCAGCCTCAACCCGTTTCTGTTGCTGCGCCTCGGAGTCGAGTCGGGGGTCGGTGGACTCCAGGGCTGCATCCACCCAGACCCGGAAGCGGCGTTCGTCTCCGGGGGGAACGCCGAGAAGCTCGCAGATCACCGTGACGGGCAGCGGATACGCCAGATCGTCAACGATGTCGATCCGGGTCTTGCCCTGCAGATCGTCGATCAATTCGGCGACGATCTCCGCCATCCTGGGCTCCAGACCGGCGACCCGGCCCGGCGCGTGCGGCGGCCCGAAGTTGCGCATGGCGATCCGCCGAAATCTGTCGTGGTCAGGGGGGTCCATGTTGAGGAACGTCGGCGACATCCCCGCTTCGCCGCCCGCGCCGGCTTCGGCCGCCGCCGGGTTGAGGCTCACATCCGAGCTCACCCGCGGATCGTGCAGCAGCGAGCTGATCTCCGCGTAGGTGCTCACCAGGTAGCTTCCGTCCGGCAGCAGGGTCACCGGCGTTTTGCGGAGCTCGGCGTAGAGCGGGTAGGGGTTCGCCCGGTGGGAAAAGTCCAGGATCTGCTCCCAGGTGCTGGGCTCGGTCATGGTGGGGGCTCCTTGGCTCGTGGGTTGGTGCTGTGAGGCGGGCGTCCGTGGCGGGCGGGCTAGGGCGCAGGCCGCTAGGGGAAGCGTGGGTGGTGCATCAAGGTGGCGCGGCGTTCGCTCGGCGCGTGGCCCGTCACCACGACGGTTGCGTCCTGGGTGGGGCTGGCCATGGGCCGGAACCCCGCCGGTACGGGCTGACGCGCCGCGGGCTCGTCAACATGATGGAAGGAAGGCGGGAAGGGGGCCGCCTGCTCGATGAGCGATTCGTAGAAGTCCAGCCACTTGTTCTGGTTGAAGGCGACGGCGGCAACGATGCGGCCCTTGTAGCCATAGACGGCTAGGAACCTCCGCTGGGACACTGAACCTTGGGCGATCACCACCTCGTCGGCGGCCGACGGGACGCCGACACTCTTGATTTCATTGCCGAACTGCGCCGACCAGAACTTCGGCACCGCCAGATGCGGCCATCTCTCGGCCTCGCTGCTGACCATGTTGTGCGCCGCGACCTCGGCCTGGGTGAAAGCGTTGCCCCAGTGCTCAATTGCCAGGAACTGGTAACCGAACATCGGCTGCGGAGCCCGGGCGACGTCGCCGGCGACGAAGATGTTGTCGGTGACCACACCATTTGCATCGAAGGCGCGGCAGCCGGCATCGCAGGCGACTCCCCAGACGCCGCAGGCCAGCCCTGAGCCGGCCAACCATTCGACGTTGCGGACCGCCCCGAGCGCGGCGACCGCAACGTCCACCTCAAGGGTTGTGCCATCGGACAGCCGGGCCCGGCGCAGGCGGCCCGCGGCATCTCCTTCCAGGGATGTCACCCGGACTCCGCAGCGAAGGTCGACGCCGTTCTCTCGTTGAACGTCTCCCGCGATCGCGCCGATGACCCCGCCGAGCGCCGCGCCGAGCGGGGCCGCGCCGGCCTCCGCGACAGTCACCGGCAGCCCGAGTTCCCGGCACACCGAAGCGATCTCGGATCCGATGAATCCGGCACCGATGACGAGAACCCGGCGCGGGCGGGCGTCGAGCATCTGCCGCAGCAGTGCCGCGTCCGCACTTGTGCGCAGCGTCAGGACGCCATGCAGCGCCGCCTCGGTCGGGTTTGGCCAGGAGCGGGCCCGCAGGCCCGTGGCGATCAACAACTTGTCGAACCCGATCCGGGTGCCGTCCGCGAGGTTCAGTTCCTTGGCAGCGAGGTCGAGCCCGGTGGCGGCCACACCCAGCCGCCAGTCCGCGTCGATCCTGCGGCGGCGCGGCAGTGCTGTCTGTTCCGGCGGCACCCAGCCCGTCAAGGCCTGCTTGGACAGCGGCGGCCGGTCATAGGGCGCGAATGGCTCGTCACCGATCACTGTCAGCGAGCCGCTGAACCCTTCCTCGCGCACCCGCTCCGCTGCCCGCAATCCCGTCAGGGAGGCGCCGACGATGACGATCCGTCCGGTCCGCTGGAGCGTTGCGCCGCGGCCGTCGCCCTCCGCGGGCGCGATCTTCCGGACGTCGCCGGGCCGCGGTGGCTCGTCGGGCTCGCCGGGCTCGTCCACGCGGTCCAGCTGGATCGCCTGGACCGGACACGACGCCGCGGCCCGCAGGATCTTTCGGTGCTGTGCCTGGTCCGGAGCAGCGTCGTAGACCAGGGCCTCGTCCCCCTGGATGGAGAACACGTCCGGCGCAAGGAACGCGCACTGTGCGTATCCCTGGCACCTGGTGAGGTCGACGACGAGTCTCATGCCGAATCTCTTCCTCTTGGGGTCTCCGCCACCCTTCGCCGGACGGGCCGGTGGCTTCCCTAACTGAGTGACAAGAGTCTAGGCCTGGTAACCGGACACCGGAAGAGGCCGCCCTTGCCGCCCCCGGGGCCACTTGCGGGCCCCGGCAGCAGCGGGTACAAACAAGGCATGAGAGATGCCGCGGCGCGCTGGATGGAGCGCTACATCACAGCGTGGAGCTCGAACGAGCCGGAGGACATCCGCGCGCTGTTCAGCGAGGACGCCGTCTACGCCACGAGCCCGAATGAACCCGAACCCTGGTCGGGGCGGGAGCAGATCGTGGAGCACTGGCTTGCCGGGCGCGACGAGCCCGACGACTGGACCTTCGAGTGGGAGCTTCTCGGCGTCGACGGCGGGAGGGCCTTCGTCCAGGGCCTCACCAGCTACCGCGGGACCGGCCGCGTTTACGACAACCTCTGGATCGTCCAGTTGGCCGCGGACGGCCGCGCCTCGTCCTTCACGGAGTGGTACATGCAGCGCAAGTAGGCCGGATCGCAGCCTTAGCTGGGGGTGATGGCGTCACCGAGCAAGGGGAGGAGCTGTTCGGAGAGCAGCACCGCGCCCAGGATCAGCATGATGATCCCGCTGGCGAGCGTCACCCGGCGGGCCGCCCCGGGCCGGGAGTGCAGCAGCTTCCGGGACAGCAGGGCCACGCAGCTGTAGACGATCGCCACCAGCAGGACAAAGGTCAGGCCCAGCAGTCCGGACTGGACCGGAACGGGAAGGGCCGCCTCGGGGCTGACGAACTGCGGCACCAGGGCCACGAAGAACAGCAGGCCCTTGGGGTTGATGCCGCTGGTGCCCATGCCCTGGAGAAAGACCCGGAACTGCCGGGCGGGAGCCGGGGCCGGGGTTTCTTGGGCGCCGGTGAAGCTGGCCCCGCGCCAGGAGCGGATGGTGCTCCAGCCAAGCCAGAGCAGATAGACGGCGCCCGCGGCGGTCAGCCAGCCGAGCACGCTGGGCATCCCGCTCAGCAGGGCGGCCAGTCCGAGGACCATGAGCACCGTGTGGATCACGTAGCCGCTGCAGAGCCCGGCGACGGCGGGCACGAAGCTGCGCTGCCGCAGTCCGGCCGCGATCGAATAGGCCCAGTCGACGCCCGGCGTGCAGGCCAGCGCGGCGGCCACCACCATGAAGGCGAGAAAAAGCTGGGTGTTCACGGCGGACTCCTGGGGTGCGGCACCTCTGCGCGGGTACAAGAGAAACTCTAGGCAAAACGGCGCCACAAGTGTTCCCTGATTTACCGGGGAATCGGGGATTTTGGGTAATCTTATTGCGTGATCGACCACATCGACAGAAACATTTTGCGCCACCTCAAAACGGACGGGCGAATGACCGCCACCGCCCTGGCGGCGAAGGTCGGGCTGACCGTGGCGCCATGCCATCGCCGGCTCCGGGATCTCGAGGCCTCCGGGGTCATCCGGGGATACCGCGCGGACATCGATCCCTCCGCCGTCGGGCTGGGGTTTGAGGCGATCGTGTTCGTCACGCTGCGCCAGGTGGACCGCTCCACGATGGAGATCTTCGAGAACCGGGTGGCGAACAATCCGAACATCGTGGAGGCCCAGCGGCTGTTCGGCTCGCCGGACTACCTGCTGAAGGTCATCGCCGAGGACCTGCCGGCCTACCAGCGCTTCTACGACAGCGAACTGACCTCGCTGCCCGGCGTCGAACGGCTGACATCAACGCTGGTGATGAAGAACCTGAAGGCCAACGCCGGGCCGCCGGTCTGAGGCGGTCCGCCGCCTGATCCCTCCCGGAATCAGGCGGCGGCCCCCACCGGGCACGCACCACCACGCCCGGGGCATCCACTTGGCACGACCTATAGCCAGCTAGACGGAATCGGCGCCGGTGGACAGCTGCGGATACCCGACAAGCACCGCGAGAGCGCGGGTGTCCACGTCCTCGGACGGGCCGCTGAGGTAGCGTTCCAGGCTGTCGTCCATGGCGTTGATCCAGCGCGTGTGGTGCCTGGCGGCGAGGGTGCCGGTCATTACGGAGCGGTGGATGCTGTCCCGGTAACCGAGAATGTCCGCCTGCTTGTCGCGCATCCACTGCTTGAACAGCGCGGAGACGGCGTCCAGGTCGAACTCCGGATAATCGGTCAGCGCGATGAGCTCGCGCAGGTAATCGGTCTGGTAGTCGGCCTCGGCGTCGTGGCTAGTGAGGGCATCCTGGCGCTCCAGCCAGGCCTGAATATCCGCGGCGCGTTCCCCGGCGGAGGGCATCTGGATGCGGCCGAGCATCACATCGCGGGCGTACCATGCCTGCGCGTCGAACATGTTGAAGGTGTAGTACTGGTCCTGGGCGCCCAGGTAGAAGAGGTTGGTGTTGTCCTGCCAGACCACGCCCTTGTACAGGTTTCCCGGATAGAGCACGTTCCGGGACTTCAGCGACAGCTCGTCCGGCAGGAACGGATACTTGTGCTGGTAGCCGGTGCACAGCACGACGGCGTCGAAGTCGCCGGTGGTGCCGTCGCTGAAATGCGCCGTGCGGCCCTCGAAGCGGGTCACCAGCGGGCGCTCGACGGCGTTCTCCGGCCAGTCGAAGCCCATCGGCGCGCTGCGGTAGCTGAGGGTGACCGAGCTGGCGCCCATCTTGTGGGTCTGCATGCCGATGTCCTCGGCGGAGTAGCTGCTGCCGATCAGCAGGATGTCCTGGCCGGCGAACCGCTCCGCGCCGCGGAAATCGTGTGCGTGCAAGACCTCGCCCGGGAAGCTGCCGATGCCCTCGAATGCGGGCACGTTCGGGAAGGCGAAGTGGCCGGTGGAGACCACGAGCTTATCGAACACATGGGTCTCGGTCCGCTGCGCGGCAAGGTCCTCGATGGTGACCGTGAACTCCTGCGCCTGTTCGTCATAGGAGACCCAGCGGGCCACCGTGTTGAAGCGGACGTACTTGCGCACGTCGGACTTCTCCACCCGGCCCTTGATGTAGTCAAAAAGGACTTCGCGCGGCGGGTAGGAGGAGATCGGCCGGCCGAAGTGCTCGTCGAAGGTGTAGTCCGCGAACTCCAGGCACTCCTTGGGCCCGTTGGACCACAGGTGCCGGTACATGCTGCTGTGCACCGGTTCGCCGGCGGCATCCAGGCCGATCCGCCAGCTGCTGTTCCACTGCCCGCCCCAGTCATCCTGCTTTTCGAAGCACATGATCTCCGGGATTTCGGCTCCGGCCTGCCTGGCCGACTCGAATGCCCGCAGCTGAGCCATGCCGCTGGGGCCTGCACCGATGATTCCGACACGCAATTTCATGCTTACTCCTCATCCAGTGGATCTCTTATCGTCAATTTCGACGCTCCGAAGCAATCAGGACGGCCGTTGGGCAGGCCTCCGGTACCGCCAGAGGCGCAAAGCACGGCGGTAGCGATAGTGGCGGCGAAAACACTGCAGCGCGGTGGCGCGCTGGGCCCCGTAAATCAATCCCGTCACCGGGAGAAGGGGCGCTGAGTGGTCGCGGGGCGCGTGAAACAAGATCGCGCGCCGACCATTCGGAGCGGTCCGCCGGAGATCCAGAAAGGCGGCGAACCCTGTTCATTATGGGCACGCGGCCTGTGGATAAGTCAAAAAGGTGACGCCGAGAGCGGAATCCGGGGTTGGGGCAGCCGGCTGTCTCAGGCGCCCAGCAGCCCGGTGGTCCGGTAGGGGATGACCTCACGCAGGAACATGCTGGTGGACGTCCGCACGATGCCCGGGCACAGCCGGATTTCCTCGGAGACGCGGTACAGATCGTCCGGGCTCCTGGCCACCACGCGGATCAGCAGGTCCGTATCGCCGGCCGGCGCATGGCATTCGAGCACCTCCGGGATCTTCCGCAGTGCGGCGATCGCCTCGTTGAGATGGCTCTGGTCCAGTTCGGCGCTGACCGACGCGGCCACTCCCCGCCCCAGGGCGGACGGCAGGACCCGGCTGCTGTTCGGGCGGAGGGCGCCCGACGCCGACATCCGCTCCAGCCGCGACTGCACGGTGCCGCGCGCCAGACCCAGCTGCTGGGCCAGCACCATGACCGGCAGGCGGGGGTCCTCGTCGAGGGCGAGAAGGATGCGCCGGTCGGTCGCGTCGAGCTCCTGCAAACTGACCACTTCCTGCTCATTGATGCGGCCCGCGGTGGTCGGATTGACCAGTGTAAAGCGGGTCCGTTGCACCAACTGTAGGGCTCCTGCTCAAATGGTGACAACACGGGACGAAGGCTACCGCCGATCCCGAAGGCTACAGGCACCCCGGCACACCACCCGGACCCTGGACGAGGATTCCCGCAAGGAACCCGCCGCTGATTGACACCTGGCCACGCATCGTCTGTCCGCAAAAGCAGTGCCATGGCCCGGAGCGACGCTTCCGGGCCCGGCACGGCAAGAGCCCCCGAGCCACCGAGATCGGTTTGCCCGAAGCCATCGGTAGCTGAGGGGCTCTTGTGTTGCCCGGCCTAGGCTGGTCCCATGACGTCTGCCGGCCGCTTCGCCCCCAGCCCCTCCGGCGAGCTCCATGTGGGCAACCTGCGGACGGCCGTCCTCGCCTGGCTCTTTGCCCGCTCCACCGGCCGGCGCTTCTTGGTGCGGGTGGAGGACCTGGACCGCGCCCGTGCGGGGGCGGAGGCGGAGCAGCTCCGCGACCTGGCGGCGATCGGCGTGAACTGGGACGGCGGCGTCGTCCGCCAGACGGACCGCGAGCCCCTCTACACGGAAGCGATCGGACGGCTGACGGCCGCGGGGCTGAGCTACGAGTGCTTCTGCACCCGCCGTGAAATCCAGGAGGCCCCGTCCGCGCCCCACGCGCCGCAGGGTGCATACCCGGGGACGTGCCGGAACCTGTCCGCGGCCGAGCGTGAGCTCAAGCGCGCGGCCCGGCCCGCGGCGCTCCGGCTCCGCGCCGCGAGGGGCGAGGGGACCGTCCAGGACATGCTGCACGGCAGCTACACCGGGGTGGTTGACGACTTCGTGCTCCGGCGCAATGACGGCGTGGCCGCCTACAACCTGGCCGTGGTGGTCGATGATGCCGCGCAGGGCATCGACCAGGTGGTCCGCGGTGATGACCTGCTGCCCTCCACCCCCCGGCAGGCCTACCTTGCCTCCCTGCTGGACCTGCCCGCTCCCGAGTACGCGCACGTGCCGCTGGTGCTGAACGCCGACGGCGCCCGGCTGGCCAAGCGCGACGGCGCCGTCACGCTCGGGGAGCTTGCGCGCGCGGGCGTGGGGGTGGAGCAGGTGCGGGACACGCTGCTGGCCTCGCTCGGGCTGCCGGAAGGGCCGCTGGAACAGGCGCTCGCGGTCTTTGACCCCGCTGCGCTTCCCCGGGAGCCCTGGGTGTGGCCCGGCATGGCCGGGCGCGGCGCGTAGGCTGGAATCATGTCAGAACCAGAATTCACCGAAGCGAGATCCCCTCGACCGAGTTTCACCGTTGAGACGGCCAAGATCCTTGCGGAAGTGGCCCACAACCGCCAGAAGGACAAGCTCAAGCGGCCGTACCGCGAGCACGTTCTTGCGGTGGGGGATGCGCTGGCCGATTTCGACGACGACCTCCGGATCGCCGGCTACCTGCACGACATTGCCGAGGACACCCCGATGACCCGGCAGGCGCTGCTGGACATGGGTGTCTCGGGGCGGGCGGTGGACATCATCGAGCGCGTCACGAAGCGCCTCCACGAAAACCCGGACGACTACCAGGCGGGCATCCGCTACATCGCCGAAGACCACGACGCTACCTTGGTCAAGATTGCCGACAACGCGCACAATTCGCTGCCCGAGCGGGTCAGGGCGCTGGCCGAGAAGTGGCCGGACAAGCCGCCCGTCACCCGCTACGACGAGGCCCGCCCGGTGCTCTACGCCGCCGTTCCGGTGGAGGAAATCCGGTTGATCCTGGCCCGGATCAACCCGTGGCTGCTGGAGGAACTGGACGACATGCTGGACGAGGCGGACGACACCGACTACGAGAACCTCTCCTACGAGCCGGTTCCGGCGGCGGAGACGCCCGAGATTCCCAAGGCCTGACGTCTGCCCCGCCGTTTCGACGGTTCCCTGCCCGCTAGACGAAAGCAGCCGTCTTGGGGGCAGGGAACCGTCGAAATGGCCGGCAGCCGGCTAGACCCGGCCCAGGGAATCGATGTCCTCCAGGAACTCCTGCCGGACCTCGTCGCTGACCGTCCGCCGCGTGTCCCCGATGGCGTCGAGGTAGTCCTGGGTCGCGGGCCCCTTCCGGGCGCCGCTGCGCGCCGCAGCATCGCCCCCGGCCGCCGCGCCGCCGTCGTCGTACACGGCCTTCTCCAGTGCCCGCTGGGAGGCGCTCCGGGCGGCGTACTCGATGTCCGCGGGGGAGAAGCCCTCGGTGCGGTCCACCAGCAGCTCCACGTCCACATCGTCCACCACGGTGGCCGGGACGAAGCGCTGCCACATGGCCTCGCGGGCCTGGCGGTCCGGCAGGCCGATCGGGATGACATAGTCGAAGCGGCCGTGGCGCAGGAACGCGGAGTCCAGGGCGCGGATGAAGTTGGTGGCGCAGACCAGCAGGCGGCCGGGCTGTTCGCGGAACGCCGGGATGATCTTGAGCAGCTCGTTGGTGACGCCCTGCAGCGGCGACGGCGGTTCGCCCGAACGCTGGGAGGCGATCTCCTCCACCTCGTCGATGAACACCACAGCGTGCTCCAGTTCCGCGATCTCCAGGAACGTCTCGCGGAGCGCGCCGGCCAGGCCCTTGGGATCGGAGGCCAGCCGGGAGGGGAAGACCTCCACGAACGGCCACTCCAGCCGGGACGCGATCGCCTTCGCGAAGGTTGTCTTGCCGGTGCCCGGCGGACCGAAGAGGACGACGGCGCGCGGGGGCACCACGCCGTACTCATCCGCCAGATCGGCCTCGGCGAGCGGCAGCACCAGGCGCCGTTCCAGCAGCTCCTTCTCCTTGCGCATGCCCGCCACGTTCTCCCACAGGTCGCGGGCGAGGATGCGGCCCCCGACATGGCTCAGCGGCCCGAGCTCCTGCCGGTGGACCGGGATTGTCCGCTCGAAGTACCGCAGGTTTTTCTTGAGCTGAAAGCCGCGCCCGAGGAACGCCTCCAGCCGGGTTTCCGATTCCGGCATGAGCGCGGAGAGCTTGTTCAGCCCGTGCGGCGCCATCCGGTTTTCGACGGCGGCCAGCAGCGAGGTGCCGATGCCGCGGCCGCGGAATTCGGGGAGCGTGGCCAAAAAGACGATCCAGCCCTGGTCATGGGCGGCGCGGCCGACCGCGGCGCCGACCACCTCGTCGCCCTGCACGGCCACCACGGCGTGGTCCTTCTCGCAGGAGGCCAGGACCTCGGAGAGGGCGTAGACCGGCTCCACGTTTGTCGCCTTGAGGGACTCCCAGAGGTGCAGGATGCCGTCCAGATCGGCCGAATGGAAATCCCTGATACGCCAGTTGGTCATGAGGTGTCTCCCGAGTGGTTCGTCGCTGAGCCAGGCTGAACTTGTGTCTTGAGCATATGCGAACCTCGCCCGCTAGTGCCGTGCGTTACCTGCTGCCGCGGCTATGAACCGTCCGCGGCCTGCCGTTCCCGCCGGACTCCGCGCAGGCGCAGGATGACCAGGGCCACGACGGCAAGCACCGCCGCGGCGGCTGCCAGGTCCCGCCCGACGGTGTTGGCGACTGCCTCGTAGGAATTGCCGGCCAGGAACCCGAGCAGGACAAATCCGGCGCCCCAGACGACGCCCCCGGCGGCATTGAAGGCCAGGAACCGCTGATACGGCATCCGTGCAATCCCGGCCAGGCCGGGCATGACGGCCCGGAAGAAGGCGATGAAGCGGCCCAGGAACACCGCGGAACCGCCCCGGCGGCGCAAAAAATCCTGTGCCTTCTGGAGCCTGGCGCGGTGCCGGTCCAGAATCTTCAGCGCCAGCAAGCGCGGTCCGAAGTGCCGGCCGACCTCATAGCCGGCCGTGTCACCGAGCACCGCGGCGAGGATGACCAGGACCATCATGAGCCACAATTGGCCCTCCCCCCGGCTGGCGATCACACCGCCGAGTACGGCGGCAGTCTCGCCGGGGATGAGGAAGCCGAGAAAGAGCGCATCCTCGGCGAAGACCAGGCACGTTACCAGGGCGTAGGCCAGGACCGGGTCGATGTTCAGGATGCCGTCGACGAATGCGCCCATCGGAATACTTCCTTGCCTCGTGCCGGCGCCGGCGCGGCGCCCCGCTGCGGGTCCGCGGATCCCTACCCACCCATTGTGCCCCCAGCGCATGTTGCCCGGGGGCGCCCCGCCCACCGAAGGCGGAGCGGTACGTTCGTTCCGAAATTGCCTTCTGCCTTCCGCCCGCCGGGGCGTAGACTGGATCTACGCGAAATGCGGCACGTTCGTACCTACCTGGAGTGCATTCATGACGGAGGTCTTCCCGGACCGGCTGGCCGCCGAGGTCCGCACCCGCCGGGCGAGGCTGCGTTTGAGCCAGCGGGACCTGGCCGAGCTGGCCGGGGTGTCCGAACGGTTCGTCCGGTTCGTCGAGCAGGGCAAACGCAGCGTCCAGCTGGACTCGCTGCTGGCGCTCCTGGGCACGCTGGGGCTCGAACTGCGGCTGGCCACCCGGAGCAGCTCCGCGGCCCGAGCCCTCGCCGGCGAGACTCCGGCGGCCGCGCACCCGGCCGCGCAGCCCACCGTCCCGGGCCGCGGCCACGGAACCGCCGGGGTGCCCGCCCAGTCCCCGGGGGCCCGGCCATGAGGCACCGGGTGGCAGATGTCTACAAGGCCGGAGTGCCGGCCGCGCGGCTGGAGCGGCACGACGGCGGCACCAAGTTCAGCTACCTGCCGGGGTATCTCGCGGCGGGCGGACCCGCCGTCGCGAGTTCCCTGCCACCGTCCACCGAGCCGGTGCTCTCCGCCGCGGGTGCCGCCCCGCCGTACTTCACCGGACTGCTGCCCGAGGGGCGGCGGCTGAACGCCCTGCGGCGCTCCGTGAAGACCAGCATGGACGACGAGCTTTCGCTGCTCATCGCGGCCGGGGCCAACCCCGTGGGAGATGTGCAGATCGTGGGCCACGGCGAAAAGCCGGACCCGGACGAACACGCCGTGCAACTGGATCCGAAGACGCCGCTCGATTTCGATGCGCTGCTGGGGGACCCGGGGCTGATCGACCCGGTGGCGCTCGCCGGGGTGCAGGACAAACTGTCGGCCGGGATGATCTCCATGCCGGTGGCGAGTGCCGGCCGGCGGTTCATCCTCAAGCTCAACGCCCCGGAGTTCCCGCACGTGGTGGAGAACGAGTTCGCGATGTTCCGCTACGCGGCCAGGCTGCGGATCCCGCTGAGCAGGGTGCAGCTGGTCCGCGACGTCGCGGACCGGCCGGGGCTGCTGGTGGAGCGCTTCGACCGGGTGCCGCTGGCGGGCGGGGCGCCGGACGAGGTGCAGCGTCTCGCCGTCGAGGACG
>JAODMV010000069.1 GCA_025464875.1 Arthrobacter sp.
ACAGGTCTCGAGCCGCTCTTCGTAGCTGTGCGTGGTGACAACCTCAGGGAAGGAGCTGCGCGCGGTTTCCAGGTTGTGGTTGTAGCGGTGGACGCCCCACGCCGCGAGCTGGTCGACCTGGTGCTGGCTGAGCATCCCCAGCGAGCAGGCGATGTTGATGTCCACGGCTTCGTTGATGCGGTTTGTCGGGTGTCCACAAGCGGGGGAGCCACGTTTTGGTTCCGATGGTGCCGGCGGTGGAACCTAGGAGCGGGCCGTCACCGTGTCGCGTCGCGTGCTCGGGCGGGGGTTCCGGTTCCGACCAGGCGTGGACGCCAGGGTCAGACCTGCTTGAGTGCCTGCCCGAGGTCACGGATCAGGTCCTCGACGTCTTCGAGCCCGACGGAGAGCCGTACGACGCCGTCGCTCAGCCCGATCGCCGCCCGCCCCTCCGGGCCCATGGCGCGGTGCGTCGTTGTGGCCGGATGGGTGATGAGGGACTTTGAATCACCCAGGTTGTTGGAAATGTCGATGATCCGCAACGCGTCCAGCAACGCGAACGCCGCCTCCTTCGCGGAGCGCCCGGGGGAGGGGGAAAGCTCCAGCGTGAGCACGGTGCCGCCGGCCTTCATCTGCTGCGCCGCCAGCTCGTACTGGGGGTGGGATTTCAGCAGCGGGTACTTCACCCAGCTGACGGCGGGCTGCTCCTCGAGCCATTCGGCCAGCCGCAGGGCGGACGCCGAGGAATGGTTCACGCGCAGCGCCATGGTCTCCAGGCCCTTGCTGAGCACCCAGGCGTTGAAGGCGGACAATGCCGGGCCGGTGTGCCGCATGAGCTGCTTGACCGGCCCGTCGATGAACTCCTTGGTGCCCAGGATCGCACCCCCGAGCACACGGCCTTGGCCGTCGATGTGCTTGGTGCCGGAGTAGACGATCACGTCCGCGCCAAGTTCCCCGCAGCGTTGCAGCAGGGGAGTGGCAAAGACGTTGTCGACGACGACGCTGGCTCCTGCGGCATGCGCGAGCTCGCTCACGGCGGCGATGTCCACGATTTCCTGCATCGGATTCGACGGCGACTCGAAGAACACCGCCGTCGTCGGCACGGCCAGGGCCTCGCGCCACTGGTCGAGGTCCGGCCCGTCCACGAAGACCGTCTCCACACCCCAGCGCGGCAGGATCTCGTTGAGGATCACAAAGCACGAGCCGAAGAGCGAGCGGGCGGCGACCACGCGGTCCCCGGCGCCCAGGAGGGCGCCCAGGGCCGTGAAGACGGCGGACATGCCGGACGCCGTCGCAAAGCATGCCTCGGTGCCTTCGAGCAGCCGGAGCCGTTCCTGGAAGGTCGCGACCGAGGGGTTGCCGTAACGCGAATAGACGAACCGTTCGTCCTCGCCGGTAAAGGCCCGCTCGGCGGCGGCGGCGGACTCGTAGACGAAGCCGGAGTTGAGGAAGATCGGCTCGGTCGTTTCCTGGAAGCCGGTGCGGTCGAGTCCGCCCCGGACGGCCTGGGTTTCGGGACTCCAGCCGGCGGCGTCGGGATTGAAAGACACTTAATTCTTTCCGAGGTTGTTGGGCAGGCCGCGGTTCTTCCAGCCGTTGACGGTTCGTGCCCCGTGGCGGCCGGTCTCGCCTTCGAAGCCCTCGAGGACGTTGTAGGAGGTGAAGCCGGCCGCGGTGGCGGCGATCGCGGCGGCAACGGAGCGGACACCGGAACGGCACAGGAACACCAGTTCGACGGCGGCGTCCTCCGGCGCCTGTCGCTTCAGCTCCTCGATGAATTCCGGATTCGGAATGCCGCCGGCGAAGGTCCACTGGATGAACAAAGGATCGTTCTCCGTCGCCTTCGTGTCAGGGATACCCACGTGCGCCCATTCGCCCTCGGTGCGTACGTCAACCAGGATGGCGCCTGCCTCGAGCTTGGCCCAGGCCTCCTGCGGGCTGAGGTCGCCGGCGTAGCTCATGCGTGGCCCTCGAAAGACTCTTCGTCGTCGCCGAAGTCGTCGCTTTCCAAGTCTTCCACCGCGCTGGCGACGGCGGCGTCCGCGCTGGCAATCGCCGCGGGCAGCACAAGGGCCTGCGCCACGACGACGCTGGTGCCGTTGAAGGTGGCGGAGGGGCTTCCATGGAGGACATAGCCCTCGGCCAGGGCGGCCGATACGCGCTCGCAGAAGGCGCGGTCATCGCCGCCCGTGAACAGGCGGTATGCCAGCCGTTCTTCGGTGGCGGCCGTACGGGGGGCGCCTAGGGGGGCGGGGGCGGGTGCGTCAGGCACGACGGATCTCCTTCTTTCACGCTTGCAGCTCGAATGGTCGATATGCCGAGTATTCACCTGAGGCACCCCGCCGCGAAAGGGAGGGTTGCCGACCGGCCAGTCAGGGCTTGCCGCCGGTTCTCATTACTCCCCAAAAACGTAACACTTACGGCTCCGGCCCGCATCGCCGACGCCGTCATGTTCCGTAACCGGCTGTTCATGCCGTCCCGCAGTCCGGGCAGTCCGGACCGGCAAAAGCACCTATTGCCGATGCGGGCCGCGAATTCCGGCGGGATAGTCCAGGTAGCGCCTACCCGTGTGCTTCATTCGCCCCTTCTTCTTTACTGAGAGAGCAGGTTCACTTGCGTCTATTTTTACGGTCTCGAAGTGCCGCACGTTGCGTCAATGGGGTTGACGGGTTGCCGGCACATCTCTGGGGGATTGGGGCACCATGGTCTCGATTTATGTTTTGCTCATTGTTTTCCTGATAGCTTTCCTGGTCGCGGCGTCCGTGGGGCGGTCGTGGTTCCACCGCCGTCTGCGCCGGCCCGAACTGCTTCGAGGGATTTCTCTCATTGTCGGGCAGCTCCCTCCTGGCGTCGAACGTGGCCTGCCTGTTCGTCCATCCGCCGGAGTTTTGGCAGACCTCCACCCTGACCGCGACCCTCGGTGGCCTGGCCGCGCTGGGTATTGCCATGTCCACGCTGCGCACCGGCGGCGTTCCGGCGCGCCTGCCCCGCCGGGTGCTGGCCATCGGCGCCCATCCCGACGATCTCGCACTAGCCTGCGGCGGAACCTTGGCCACGTTCGTCGATTCCGGTCACGAAGTGCAGGGACTCGTCATGAGCGACGGCAGGCGAGGCGGGGACGCCCTGGAACGCTCACTGGACGCGCAGCGCGGCGCGGCCTTTACGGGCCTGGCGGGCATGAGCCACCACGACTTCCCCGACACGGAGCTGGCCCGCCACGGCCAGGAAATGGTCAGCGTCATCGAAGCCGCCCTCGGCCGGCACAACCCGGACATCATCCTCACCCATTCCAGCCATGACCAGCATCAGGACCATCT
>JAODMV010000156.1 GCA_025464875.1 Arthrobacter sp.
AGGTTGTAGGTGATTCCGGTGCTCATGCCGACGGTGGCGAAGGCGGAGATGGATTCGAAGAGGACCTTTTCGAGGCTGTAGTTGGTGAACATGAGCAGCAGCATGGTTCCGGTGACGACGGCGGCGATGCCCAATAGGGCCACGGACAGGGCTTGTCGATGGGAGGAGGAGCTGATGGAGCGGTGGGCGATGGTGACCTGGTCGCGGCCGCGTACTTCGTTCCAGATCGCGAAGCCCAGGACGAGGAAGGTGGTGATTTTGATGCCGCCGGCGGTGCCGGCGCTGCCGCCGCCGATGAACATCAGGATGTTCGTGACCATCAGTGTCTCAGGTGCTGCTACCCCGTAGTCGATGCTGTTGAACCCGGCGGTGCGGGGGAAAACCCCGCCGGCGAAGGAGCCGAGGATCTTGCCGGTGAGGGAGAGCTGGCCGAGGGTTTCGTTCCTGTTCCATTCGAAGGCCGCGAACAGTGCCGTTCCGGCAGCCAGGAGCAGAAGTGTTCCGTAGATCGTGAGGCGGAGGTGGATGGTCCAGTTTTTGGGTTTGATCTCACCGCGGGTGAGCTGGATGATGACGGGGAATCCGAGTCCTCCGGCGATGATGGCCAGGCAAATGGGGGTGATGATCCAGGGGTCTTCGGCGAAGCCGATGAGGTTGGTGCTGTAGAGGGAGAATCCTGCGTTGTTGAATGCCGAGATAGCGTGGAAGGTCCCGTGCCAGAGGGCGGTGGCGGGGTTTTGGTCGTAGGCGATCCAGAAGCGGGCTGTCAGGATCACGGCTGTTGAGGCTTCGAACGCGAGCATGATTTTGGCGACCCGGACGAGGACTGCGCGGACGTCGCCGAGGTTTAGGGTGTGGGTTTCTGATTGGGCGACGAGCTGACCTCGGAGGCCGATGCTTTTGCGGACCAGCAAGGCAAGGAGGGTGGCCAGAGTCATGATCCCGAATCCGCCGGCCTGAATGAGCCCAAGGATGATGCCCTGGCCCAGCGGGGTCCAGAACGTGGCCGTATCCACGGTGATCAGCCCGGTAACGCATACTGCTGACACTGAAGTGAACAGGGCAGGCATGAACGCCTCGGCCGCCGGGTCGGTGCGGGCTGCGGGGATCATGAGCAGCGCAGCGCCGAGGATGATGACGAGCAGGAAGGCCAGTGGGACGGCACGTACCGGGTGGGACATCAGCCGGCGGAGGGCGTTTTCTTTCCTGCCAGGTTTGCCGTCCTGGAGCATTCTCCGGACAGCGGCAATGCTGACCGCGTCCGGGCTGCCAGGCTCGGACGGCAGAGCGGTCTTGGAGCTTTTCACCCGACGTGGATGCCGGGCCGGAGGTCCAGATCGGTTTCGTTCTCGCGGATAATTTCCCGGACCAGGGGTGCGGTGTCTCCGCGTCCGAGGAGCAGGTAGCGCATGAGGTGGGCCAGCGGGTTGCCTTCGGACCATACGAAGTAGGCGTGCGGGCGGACACCGGTGGCGTCCCGCAGTGCCAGGAGGATCGCGGCGATGGCGTTAGGCGCCGCCGGGCTTTCCGCTCGAAGGACGCGGTGCCCGTCCACTTCCACCCCGCGTACTTCCAGGACGTCACTGAATCCGGACGGGTCAGTGACATCGATTTCGAGGAAGATCACGTCGGCGGTGTCGGGGACCGGGTTGTTTTCTCGCTGCGCTGATTCCTTTGCAGTGTATTCGGCTGCGTCGCGGGCCTGGGGGCGGTGGGCGATCAGGTTCAACCGGCCGTCGAACTTTAGGGAATCGGTGATGAAGCGGCGTGCGTTGTCGTCGAATTCGATCCTGTCCACGCGCAGCTCGGTGGTCCGGCTGATCCGGGACACCAGGGACACGGCGATGATGCCCAGGATGAAGAAAGCGGAGATGGTGATGCCGTCCGGTTTTTCAATCACGTTCGCCGCCAGGGCGTAAAGCATCACGACGGTCAGGACTGTGAAACCGATGGACGCGGCGCGTTGTTTCTTGCGGATGGCCGAAATGGTGACGGCGACGGCGCCGGAGACCATCATGGCGAGGATACCGGTGGCGTAGGCGCCGGCTTGGGCGTTCACATCTGCGTTGAAGCCGATGGTGATGAGGACGCTGATGGCGGTGTAGACGAGGACGACAGGGCGGACGGCCCGGGACCAGTCCGGGGCCATGCCGTAGGAGGGCAGGTAGCGGGGGACGATGTTGATCAGACCGGCCATCGCAGAGGCGCCGGCGAACCACAGGATCAGGATGCTGCTGATGTCATAGGCGGAACCGAAACCGTTACCGAGGTGTTCGTGCGCCAGGTACGCAAGGGCTCGGCCGTTGGCTTCCCCGCCTGCCTGGAATTCCTCGGCGGGGATCAGCACGGTGGTGAGGAAGCTGCTGCCGAGCAGGTACACGCTCATGATCAAAGCTGCCGCGGTCAGGAGCTTTCTGGTGTTCTTAATCCGGCTGGCCAGCTTTTCTTCGGCGGTAGCGCCTTTGGAGGCGACCAGGGGCATCATGCTGACCCCGGTTTCGAAGCCGGAGAGCCCGAGGACCAGCAGGGGAAAGGCCGCCAGCGCAGGGCCGACGAGGCCGCTGAAACCACCGCCGGAGGAAGTCAGGGCATCGGTCCAGGCGGTGAACGCACCGGGGGTGGCGACAACATCAACGATTCCCGTGCCGATGATGATGGCGTTCATCAGCAGGAACACTGCCACGAGCGGGATCGCGACGGCGACGGCCTCGGAAAAGCCCAGCAGGAACACCCCGCCCAGGATCAGGAGCAGTACCACGGTGATCGCGACGGCCTGGCCCTCCAGGAACGGGGGCAGGTAGGGGTTCTCGAGCAGATGAACTGTCGCGTCGGCCGCTGAGAGGGTAATGGTGATGATCCAGGAGGTCGCGACGAAGCCGAGCAGGATGAGCACGAAGATTTTGCCCCGCCAGAACGGCAGGAGACGTTCGAGCATCGCGACCGATCCCTGCCCGTGCGGGCTTTCCTTTGCCACCCGACGGTACATCGGCAGCATCCCGAGCAGCGTCAGGGCCACTATCAGCAGCGTCGCCAGCGGAGACAATGCACCGGCAGCGAGGGCTGCGATGCCGGGCAGGTAAGACAGGGTGGAAAAGTAGTCCACGCCGGTCAGGCACATAACCTTCCACCAACTCTGCTGCGTCGCGTGATTGTCCGCTGTCTCGGGGCCGACAGGCTGGTGGACCCGGTGTTCCAGAAGCCACCTGACCAGGCCGTTACCGGGCGCGGCTTCGCGTTCGGGATTGGGAACCGTGGCCGGGAGGGAAAACTGGGCGGAAGCCGTCAAGGGACGTGTCTTTCTATACTGCCGGGCACGGGCACAACAGCTCCCCGTTTCAGGCGCAACGTTGTGCTGATAACTACCGGAGCGTAGCACCGGGTCGACGGCTGCCGACGGGCTATCCAGGGGATCTTAATGCTTTCTTAACGCCCTCCAGTGCCCCGGGAAGGCTGGGTCCGGGCGCGGCTATTCCTTGAAGCGGTAGCCAAGCCCGGTTTCGGTGAGCAGGTGCCGTGGGTTGGCGGGGTCGGTTTCGAGCTTCCGCCGCAGCTGGGCGAGGTACACCCGCAGGTAGGACGTCTCGTTGGCGTAGGCAGGTCCCCAGACGGTGGTGAGCAGCTCCTCGTGGGTGACCAGGGCGCCCCTGTTTCTGGCCAGCAGCTCCAGGATGTTCCATTCAGTGGGGGTGAGGCTGACGGTCATTCCCCGGCGGGTTACCTGCTTGGTGGCCAGGTTTACGGTGAAGCTTTCCGTTTCCACGATGGGAGCGTCTGCCGTTGTTCCGCGGCGCAGTGCGGCGCGGAGTCTGGCCAGGAGTTCATCCATCCCGAAGGGTTTAGTCACGTAGTCATCCGCGCCGGCGTCCAGTGCCTGGATTTTGTCGTCTGAGCCGTGTCTTGCTGACAGGACGACGATGGGAACCTCGCTCCATCGCCTGAGCCTGCGGATTACTTCGACGCCGTCCAGGTCGGGCAGGCCCAGATCCAGGATGATGACGTCCACGGGATGTTCTGCGGCCTGATCCAGGGCGCTTTGCCCGGTGAACGCGGTAAGGGTGGAGTATCCTCTGGCGTTCAGGTTGATCTGCAGGGCACGGAGGATTTGAACTTCGTCATCAACGATCAGCACTGCTGCCATGGTGTCCTCTCGTGCCGGGCTCGGGGGCCACGCCGGTGGAGAGCGGCAGCCGGATGACCATGGTCAGGCCTCCGCCCGGGGTGGGCTCGGCCAAAAGAACCCCGCCCATTGCTTCGGTGAACCCTTTCGCCACCGCCAGGCCAAGGCCGATTCCCGTCCCCGCTGTCGTGTCGTCGGCTCGCTGGAAGGGCCGGAACATGGCCAAAACTTCATCGGCTGGTATGCCTGAGCCGTGATCGACGACGCTAAGTTCACTGGCAGGGACATCTCCAATTCTTGCACTGCCCGCACCGCCCACCGCTCCTGCAATGACAACATCGGAGTCAGGGGCATACTTCAAGGCATTCTCAACGAGGTTGGCGATCACCCGTTCCAGCATCCCTGGGTCAGCGTCGATGGGTGGCATGTTGTCCGGCAGGAGCACGCGGAGCCGCTCAGCGGCTGTGCCGCGCAGCGCTTCGCCCACGACGTCGGCCCAGTAGACGGGCCGGATCAGGGGCGAGACGGAGTCAGCGGTGATCCTGGACATGTCCAGGAGATTGCTGACCAGCCGGTCCAGCCTGTCCGCGCCGGACTCGATCGTGGCCAGAAGTTCCTCCTGTTCTGCGGGCCCGAAGGTGATGGTTTTGTCACGCAGGCTGCTCGAAGCCAGCTTAATGCCAGCCAAGGGCGTGCGCAGATCGTGGGACACGGCCCGCAGAATGGAGGTCCGCATGGTGTTCCCTTCAGCCAGGCGGAGGTTTTCACGCTGGCTCGCGGAGAGCTCCTCACGCTGGACCATGGCCAGCAGGTGCGCACCGAACGCGGCCAGCAGCCGTCGTTCGTCCGCTGACAAGCCCCTCCCGGTCAGGGTCAGCGTCCTGTCCCCGTCCAGCTGCTCCACCGTGTCCGCCTCCGACACCGCGTCCGGCCGGGGCCCCCCAGAGAACTCCTTAAGCTTCCACACGACCGGCCTGCCAGGACCGGACTCCTGCCGGACCCACAAACCTGCCCCCTTCACTTGGAAATGCTCCCTGATCTGATCCAGGAACGCCGGGATGCTGTCTCCTTCAGCGACGGCCCGGCGGCTCAGTTCGCCAAGGACGGCGGCTTCCGCACCCGCGATCCGGGCTTCCTTGCTCAGCTTGGCGGACCGGTCTGCCACCAGAGAAACAGCCACCGCCACCAGAACGAAAATCAGCAACGCCAGAACATTCTCGGGATCAACCACCGACAGCGAACCCACCGGCCGAACACTGAAGTAATTTACAATCAGCCCCGCTACGACAGCAGCCGCCACGGCAGGCCAGAGCCCCCCGAGCAGAGCCACCCCGACGATGCCCGTCAGATGCACCAGCATGTCCACCGACAGCTGGTCGTGGGGCAACAGATCCAGGACGAACTGCAGGAGCGGGGGAAGCCCCACCGCAAGGACAAAAGCCGGCATCTCCCGGCGACGCCCCAACCTCGGAGGCGTACGCCCAACACGGTCGGACGGGTCAGGGAGATGGCTGACGAGGTGAACATCGATGTTGCCGGCATTCCGGACCACGGCCGCGGCCCTCGCCACCCGGACGCTGAATACAGGCCGGCGGGGGGAGGACCCCATCAGGATCTGTGTGGCGTTGATGCTTCTGGCGAAGTCCAGCAAGGTTGTTGCCACGTCCTCTCCGCCAACAGAGTGAAAGACCCCGCCGAAATCGGCCGTTAGTTTGCGCAGCAGTTCCAGCTCCTTGCCTGATTCAGGTGCACGTCCCTCAGCGCGGGTACGGATATGGACTACGTGAAGCTCTCCACCGGCGGCAGCCGCGAGCATCCTCGCAGCACGGCGGATCAGCGCCTGATCCTGCCTTCTCCCGCCCACACCGACGACGATCTTTTCCCTGGTAGGCCAGCTGTCCCTGATCTTCTTCAGGTCCCGGTAGTCGGACAACCCGGCATCGACCCTCTCGGCCAGCCACAACAAAGCAAGCTCCCGCAGCGCCGCCAACGTGCCAACACGGAAAACACCGGCCAGGACGGCATCGGCCTCCTCCCGTGTGCCGTAGATCTTCCCTTCCCCCAGCCGCTGGCGCAGCAGCTCAGGGGACGCATCCACCAACTCAATCTGATCAGCACTCCGCACCACGGCATCGGGAACAGTCGCTGTTGCCCGGACACCGGTCACGTGGCGGATGACGTCAGAGAGCGATTCCACATTCCTGATGTCCAACGTCGAAATCACATCGATCCCCGCCTCCAGCAGAACCCCGATCTGCTCCCACCGAGGGCCACCTGCATCCGTCAAGGCTGCATATTCATCTACGAGAGCAACATCCGGCGCACGCTCCAGCACGGCCCTGACGTCCATACCCGCATCCTGTGCCAACTGAGTGGATTGGATGGGACACAGCTCCAGGCCATCCAAAAGGGCCACTGTCTCTGCCCTTCCCCGAACGGAAACCGCCCCGACGACCACATCCACGCCCTCCAAGCGAAGCCTTCGCCCCTCTTCCAGCATCGCAAATGTCTTGCCAGCTCCCGGCGCGGCTCCCAGGAAAATACGCAGATTACCTCGTGACATGCCTCCATTGTTCACTCCGCCCGCGGCAGCTCAGAATCCTTCGTTTCCGAGAACGGCCTGCAGGCCGCAGCGGACCGCACTAGGGACTTCCTCCGGCTTGCATAGTTTCGCAAACGGGCCGACGAGATCACTGGAATCCAGCCGGCGACGCCTTTGAAGCATCTCGAGAAGGTTGACGGTCCGGTATCCAGACTGGATAGACACATGCTGGTATGTTGGCCGTAAACGGACCTTTGGGTCGGCTTGGTGGGAGCCGGAACCATTGCACCCGGTTAGGATTTTCCCGCATGATGCAGGAGAAGGGACAACGACCGTGGGGGCACGCAATCGTTTCGGTAAGTGCCCGCGAGGGCGGGCCGGTCTCTTTATCATCGCCGCGGATTTGGCGTTGTTCGCTCTCAATGCCGGGGATGTATTGCGCGCCTTGGCAATGGCCGGGCCCGCGGCGGTGCCGGTGTTCAGCCTCGTCATGGCCGTGTCATTTCTGCTGTTCGGCCTTGCCTGGATGCGAGTGTGCGGAGTAGGCCGGGGGAAGGATTCCGGGGGATGAGCCGCCAACCAGCGCCCCGGTCCTTGACGCTCGTTTCGGTCCTGCTGCTGATCGCCTGCCTCGCAGGATGCGGAGGGGGACAGACGAGCTCGTTGCATATCTTCGTCCAGGATGCTCAGTCAGCCGTAAACGCCTCACTTCTGGTGCTACGGCAACTCGAAGACGAGAGGACGACGATGGCCGCGACAAGGATCACCCTTAAAGAGGCCGCCGACGAGGTAAGCTCCGCCTATTCCAAGGCGGCTAAGCTTTCACCCGGATCCTCGGCTGACTTGGGGCGCCAGCAGCAGGGCCTGAAGCTGCTGGAGGAGGCAAACGCGACCATGTCTTCCCTGGAAAACGCTTCGGAGCAGGGAAGCACCGGGTCGGTGTTAGGGTTGCGCGGAGAGTTGCAGGCCCGCGCCAAGGCCCTCTCGTCCCTGCAGCAGTCGTTAGAGGCAGCCCAGTGAAGGGCCTGCTCGGGTTGGCCCTTGGCATACTGACCGCCATCGGCGGGTTCGTGGATATCGGCGATCTCGTGGTCAGCTCTGTGGTGGGGTCCCGGTTTGGACTGAACCTCGCATGGGTCATCGTGGTTGGGGTGATAGGCATCTGCCTGTTTGCACAGATGTCCGGCAGGGTCGCGGCAATCAGCGGGCGCGCTTCCTTTGAGGTCATCAGGGAAAGGCTCGGTCCCAGGGCGGCCCTCGCTAATCTGGCAGCGTCGTTCCTGGTCAACCTGTTGACCGTCACCGCCGAAGTCGGTGGCGTGGCTCTGGCGCTTCAACTCGCCAGCAGCGTAAATTATCTGCTCTGGATTCCGCTGGCCGCGTTCGCCGTCTGGCTGGTGGTATGGCGGGTGAAATTCAAGATCATGGAGAATGTGATCGGATTTCTAGGCTTGTGCCTCGTCATTTTCGGTGTCGCCCTTTTCATGCTTCACCCTAACTGGAACGATCTCGGCGGCCAGGCCGCGGGCCTTGTATCACCCGGCTCGGAGAAACCTGCCACCTACTGGTACTTCGCGGTAGGTCTTTTCGGCGCGGCGATGACACCTTATGAGGTGTTCTTCTATTCCTCCGGTGCTGTGGAGGAAAAATGGGGGCTGAAGGATCTTGCCCAGTCCCGGCTGAACGTCCTCGTGGGCTTTCCGCTCGGCGGTCTCCTCTCAATTTCAATTGCTGCAGCGGCAGCCGTGGTTCTGCTCCCGGCAGGGATCCAGGTGACCTCTCTCTCGGAAGTTCTCCTTCCCGTGACCGAGGCCGGGGGGAAGCTCTTCCTGGCCGTCCTGCTCATCGGAGTTGTTGCCGCGGTGTTCGGGGCAGCCTTGGAAACCACCCTCTCCAGCGGCTACATGGTGGCCCAGTTTTTCGGCTGGACCTGGGGAAAATTCCGGCGTCCGGTTCACGCAGCCCGTTTTCACCTGGTCATGATCGGTGTGCTCCTGGCCGGGATCGGGGTCCTTATGACGGGAGCGGACCCGGTCCAGATCACCGAATATTCGGTGATCTTCTCCGCGATAGCACTGCCGCTGACCTATATCCCGATCCTGATCGTCGCCAATGACCCCGAATACATGGGAG
This sequence comes from Arthrobacter sp., assembly GCA_025464875.1. GTDB lineage: Bacteria > Actinomycetota > Actinomycetes > Actinomycetales > Micrococcaceae > Arthrobacter. The sequence goes on from JAODMV010000156.1 coordinate 8,793, forward strand.
AGCATGTAAACGGTAAATTGATGAATGCTGCAGCCATTGTGTACTTGGTTCTCATCTTGGCGGCATCAATAGCCGCGATCCCCCTGATGATCGTCACCGGAGCAGGCGCATGACCGCACAGCAGCGTTCAACCGTCGACGCCGACCTGCACCTTCTGGACCGGCAGATCCTCGACGTCGATGGCGCGCCGGTCGTTACCGTGGGCGACATCGAACTCACCGATATACCGCAAGGACAGATACCTCCTGGGACTCCAGCGCCGCAAATCACCGCCCTGCTTTCCGGGGCCGCCCTCGCCACCCGCATCTTCGGTGGAAGACCGCCCGCACGCCTGCTGCACCGCATTGAGTGGAAACACTTGGCAAAGATCGGAGCCGCCATTGAATTAAGCGTCAGCGGGAAAGACCTGGTCGCAACGTGGACCGAAAGATGGGTCCGGGACAGGATCATCTCGCGGATCCCGGGAGGCACCCATGATCCTGAGTGACGTGCTTGGCTCCGACGTAATCGACGCGGAAGGGCGGAGACTGGGTGCGGCCATCGATGCCCGTTTTGTGCTCGGCCCCTCTGCACAGGGCGTTGTCGGCCCTGCCATTCTGAGCGGCTTCATCGTGAGTCCGCATTCCAAAATCTCCACGTGGGGCTACGAGCGAAGCAAGGTGAGTGCACCGTGGCCCATCGCTCGACTTTCGAATTGGTTGCACCGCGGCTCCTTCCTCATAGCCTGGGAGGATATCGAAAAGATAGAAGGCAGAGTGATCACGCTGCGCGCCTCCGCCCGTCGAGCAGATGCCTCCCTGGGCTGACGATGCCCCGACAGCCGGCTTCCTGTTGATAAGCAGGTGGACGCGGTCAGGAGGACGCCAAATTTTGATAGCGGGATCAGCCGCTATCAAACGGTGGCGACGCCATCCCGCGATACAACTCAGTGCTGGCACTGGGCTGTAGCGCCCGATGATAGAGGCATGCGAAGGGCCATCGGGTGGCTGACGGCAGCCATCATCATCACGCTCATCTTTGGAAGCACCTATGCCGCGCTCCAGCAGCTTGGCCGTCGCTCAGCGAATGCGGCGCCGGCCGCGGCCGCCGCCGCACAGGTCCAGCTGATCGGCTCGGAGACGCTGACGGTGCGGCGGCTGGGACTGACGCCGGACAGTGGGGTCTTCGTCATCGTGTACGGTGCGGACGACAGACCGGTCTCCGGGACTGTCACCCTTCATGGATCACTTCCGGCCCTCCCTGTCGGCGTGCTCCAGGCCGCCCGCGACTCGGGCTCCGACGTCGTGACGTGGCAGCCGGAGCCTGGGCTGCGGATGGCGGTCGTTGCGCGGTCGGCGGCGGGTAACGCCGTCGTCGCCGCCGGACAGTCGCTGACCCCCTAGGACCGGGACCGGCTGGTCCTGCTCTTCCTGGCGGCCGGATGGCTGGGCAGCATCGTGGTCCTTGCCGCAGGATCTGCCGCCACGGGGGTTTCTCCGGCGCCGGCGCCCCATGCCCGGCGTCGGGATGTCATGATCAGGTGGTGACTATCCGCAGTTTCAGCACGCCCGTCCACAGCACCCGGGTGCGGCTGGCCGTCATGGCAGCCGGCGGGCTCGCCGTCGGAGTTGCTGTGGGTCTTCTGCGGTCCTGGGCTTATGCCCCGGCCATGGGATGGGCGGCCGCGTCGGTGATCTACCTGGTCTGGGTGTGGTCCGTGATCGGGCGCCTCGATGCTGCCGACACCTCCGCTCATGCACTCCGGGAGGATCCCGGCCGCATCGCCGCGGATTTGCTCGTCCTGGCGGCGACCATGGGCAGCTTCGGCGGCGTCGCACTCATCCTGCTGGATGCAGGCTCCGCTGAGGGCGGAACGAAGGCGGCGATCATTGGCCTCGCCCTGGCAAGTGTCGCCCTCTCCTGGTTCCTGGTCCACACCCTCTTCACCCTGCGCTACGCCACCCTTTACTACCGGGATAACGACGGCGTCGACTTCAACAAGAAAAGGCCGCCCAGGTACGCGGACTTCGCGTACCTGTCCTTCACTATTGGCATGACATTTCAGGTCTCCGACACCGACCTCACGACGGACGCGGTCCGGTATGCGGCGCTGCGCCAGGCGCTGCTCTCCTATGTGCTGGGAACCATCGTGTTGGCGACGACGATCAATCTCGTCGCGGGTCTCGCCCACTGATGGGGGCACCGAGCGGGCCGGATGCCGGATTGCCACAGTGGATTTTAGGATATTGAAAGGAGGAAACCCGTGTCTGAACTCCCGTCCCCGGCAGATGAACACGTCCCTGCGACGTCGGTGCCCTTCGGTCCGCCGGACCTCTGGGCGGACGGGCTTGGACGCGCCGGCGTCCGTTCCGTCCAGGTCCTGGCTGTGACCGCCCTGGCAGGAGTCCTTCTGTGGATTATCACCAGGATCCCGCTGGTCGTCATCCCGGTTGTGGTCGCGTTGATCCTGGCCGCAGCCATATCGCCGCTGGTGGGCTGGCTCACCACCCATGGCTTGCCGCGGGCTCTGGCCGTCCTGGCCTCGTTCATAGCTATCTTGGCTGTTTTCGGAGGGGCCGTCAGCGGCATCATAGTACTTATCCGTGCCCAGACCGCGGAACTCACCGGGCGGGTCCTGGCCGGTGTGGACCAATTACATGCGTGGCTGAACAACGGCCCGGTCCCGGTCAGCGACCAGGAGATCGCCGGTGTCAGGGAGAGCATCCAGAAATTCTTCAGCAGCAGCGGTTTCGGGGCCGAAGCACTCACCGGGTTGCGGACTGCCGGAGAAGTCCTTGCCGGGATGGTCCTGATGGCGGTGATCCTTTTCTTTTTCCTGAAAGACGGGCCGAAGATCCGCACGTTCGTGTTTGGGTTCCTGCCTGCCCGGCACCGGGCCACGGCGGCCGTGGCGGCCCAGCGCAGCACTAGGGTGCTGGGCGGCTACGTGCGGGGGACCGCGGTCATCGCGGCGATCAACGCTCTGATCGTCGGTCTCGCCCTGGCTGGTCTTCAGGTGCCGTTGGCCCTGCCGCTGGCCGCATTCGTTTTCGTCGGCGGGTTCATACCGATAATCGGGGCCACCGCGGCGGGAACGCTGGCCGTGGTGACTGCCCTTGTTTCCAACGGCCCCGGCACGGCAGGGATCGTGCTCGCGGTGCTGATCGGTTCGAATCAGCTTGAGCACCATATTCTCCAGCCCGTTCTCATGGGCAAGGTCCTGAACATCCACGGCCTGTCCATTCTTCTGGCGCTGGCGGCAGGGACCACGCTGGCCGGTATCATCGGTGCGCTCCTGGCCGTGCCGCTGACCGCGGTCGGCTGGACCGTTTTCAAGACCTGGACCGGGCGCTGGCCGTTGGATTCTGCGCACCCTGAGCGGTGATCCGGGTCAGGTCCGGACACCAAATACCGGAAACATCGAGGTCATGGCCGGGCCGCCCATAGCCTCCTCAAGGCGCGGCCACAACAGGGCGTGGACATGGCGCTCCCTTCGGCGGGTTCCTGGCGTCAACGACATGGTGATCGTAGGCCCGTAGGAAGCCGTCCGAGGACCTCCCCCTGCGGCCACCGCGGGTCGGCAGCCCCGCCCGAAGCTCTAATGCCCTGGAGGAGATCGAATTTCACGGCCGGGCTGCCCTTGCGGTTGCTCCTGCCGTTTACCGTGGGCAGGTCACTGGGCCGCAGGGGCCGGGACGGATGTGTTGTGGTGGTGCTGCGCCTGGCGTTGCGGTGCCGGGGACTGTTCAGGGCGGGGTGAGGCCGAACCTTTGGTACAGCAGGGGCAGCCCGGTTTTCAGGCCGTAGTCGAGGGCGTCCCCGCGGTGGCCGATGCCGGCGCCGACGAACCGGCGGGTTGTCATGCCGGCGGCCTTCGCGTCCGCCTCGGCGGTCGCGACCTGCGGCCCGTACGTGGGATCCAGGGAGCCGGCGGTGAAGATGGCCAGTTCGTCGGAGTATTTGTGTGCCTTGAGGATGGTGGCGGGCTTCTCCGCATCGAAGGCGGCCTGGTTGCCTCCGAAGACGTTTTTGACCGTGTCCTCCGCGGAGCCGTCGCGTGGTTCCAGTTCCCCGGAGATGTCCAGCAGCGAACCGAAAAGGTCCGGTCTTTTGGCCGCGAACGAGAGGGCGCATTCGCCGCCGTTGGAGTATCCGGCCACGGCCCACTGGGTCCGGCCGGGCGTGACGTTGAGGTTGTTGCGGACGTAGTTGACGACGTCGGTGGTGACGTAGGTGTAGACGTTGCCTTTGGCGGAGTCCACGCAGACGGGATTCCGGTCGGGGGCGCCGATCTGGTCAACGGTGAGGACGTACGGGGCCAGGCCGTGGTGTTGACGGGCCAGGGCGTTGAGCTGCCGGACGGCAGATTTGTTCTGCTCGGGGCCTCCGGGCTGGCCCATCATCATGATGATGACCGGCAGGGGAGGCGGGTCATCGACCAGGGCCGCGGGCGGCAGGTACAGGTAGGCGTCACGGGCCTGGAATCCCGAGGCGGGCGCCGGAATCGTGACGGCCCCGCTTTGCCCGGTGGCTGGCATCCTGGCTGGGGGCTTCCAGCTCTGCCACATGGGGGTCCCGTTTTCCTGCCGCGGCCTCGGGTTCAGTCCGGGCAGGGCCAGGGGCCGGGCGTGGCTTATACCCAGCATGGTGCCCAGCGTCGGGTTCAGGCCGTACCCGGCGTTGATCCCCAGGGCCGCGGTCGCGATGAAGAGCAGGCCGGCGAGGACGGCGACCGCCTTCCGCCACCAGGGTGAGCGGCGCAGGTTCACGGCCGCGAGGCCGGTCCCGGCGAACCCGGCGATGACCCACGCGCGGGCATCCGCCTCCAGCGGCAGGCCGAAGACGTTCAGCACGGCTTCGCAGATCACTAGGGTGAGGGCTCCTGCCAGGGCACCGCCGGCCACGGCGGCAATAACCGTGAGGAGCCACCTCCGGCGTCCCGGCTGTCGGGACCGGCGCCTCCGGGGCGGCAGCAGCACGGGGCGCAGGAGCAGGTAGAGGACTGCCAGAACGGACAGGGCATAGAAGGTGTAAAGCAGCGGCTTATCGAGGACGCTGAGGTTGAGAAGCTGCTCCACCGGCACCCCTCCTGTCAGGTATGCGGTCGTGCCTGCAGGCCCGCCCGGGCCCGCTCCACAGCCGCTGCCGGGCGGCCTTATGAGGGCTTTTATAGCACGCAAGTCATCCGGGAAGCTGGGAATATGGGCCTTGTCGTCCCTTCCTGCCCGGGCGCGCCGCCCAGGACCGGTCATGGGGCGCCGTCCTTGCCGGCTTGAACGGGGGTGATCAAATGGAACGTGCAGGATGGGCCAGCCTTGTCCCATGTCCTGAAAGGAATTGCCCCGTGCCAGTGTCGCCGTCCGCCGAACGGGTCAGCCGCCCCGTCGCCACCGCCCTCGGAGAAGCATTTCAGCTCCTGCACCGGATCCTCAAGCGGCGCATCGGGGCCGCCGGGCGCTCCGAGCGCCGTCCGGCGGCCGCGGCCCGGCGGAGATTAGGGCCGCGGCATCAGGGATGTCGGGACCGCCCAGGGCCCGTTAACGCCATGATGAGAGCGGTTCCGCGTAAACGGGGCTCGATGAGGTTGTTCCATAACGGCAGCCACAGCAGGATACCGGCGGTGCTGATCAGCAGCGAGCCGATGACGTCGCTGGGATAGTGCACGCCCAGGTACAGGCGGGAAAAGCCGACTGCGACGGCCAGCAAAGCGCCGCCTATAGCGGTGATCAGGCGTTGGGTGCGGGTCCGCGCGAGCACCAGCACGATGGCCCAGGCCGCGGACGCGGCAAACGCGGTGTGGCCGCTGGGAAAGCTGTCATTGCCGGCCTCCACGATCAGTGCATGGGTGGCCGCGGCGGGCGGCCGAAGGCGTGTGACCGTGAGTTTTCCCAGTTCCGAGGACAGCCAGCCGACGCTGACCAGAGAGCCGAAGGCCAGCGCGGCCAGCGCCTTGCGGAATGCGAACATCAGGACCAGACAGCTCAGCAGCAGCATGATGACGTTCCCGACCGGGGAGAACAGGTTGTTCAAAGTCAGTGCCAGGCCTGTCTGTGCGGTGGTCCGGCCAGAGACCAGGCTTTCGTCCCAGACGAGGTCCGGTCCGGGGGAACCGTAGAGTTCCGCCAGCAGCCCGATCGTAAGCGTGATGGCGAAGAGGAACGCCGACGCGGGCAGCAGCCACCACGAACGTCCCGGCAGGTGCAGGGGCGGCACGGCGGATGTGGGCGGCTTCATTTTTTCTTTTCCTTCGGGGTCGGAGCCCGCGGCGCGGGCAGCAGCTCGCTGGAACAGCATGCAGGAGCGCAGGCAGTCAGCAGTTTCCCACCCGTTCTTGGGAGGATGCTGGGAACGACCTGTTGCGTCCAGCGGGGCCAGGGCCCGGAAGTAGTTGTCCGTGATGTGGTTCTCCTGGATCATCACGGCGACCCGTTTGACCCTGCCGTCCCGCATGACACTATTCCTTCCCGGGTTAGATCCATTCCTTCTTTTTGAAGCTCAGGTACAGCCCTGCCGATGCGATGACGATCAGGCTCAGGGACAGCACCAGGCCAAGGGGCGACTGGAAGCCCAGGAACGGGACGTTCTGCCCGAAAAAACCCGTGACGGCGGTCGGGACGGCGATGATGGCGGCCCAGCTGGTGACCTTCTTCATCACCAGGTTCATTCTGTTGCCTTGGATGCTGATGTGCGTTTCCAGGATCGTGGTAACCAGGTCGCGCAGGGATTCGGTCCATTCAGAGACCCGCAACACGTGGTCGTACACGTCCTGGAGGTACGGCTGCATGACGGGGTCGAGGACTTCCAGGTCCCGTCGAAGCAGGGTGTTGAGGACTTCGTGCATCGGCAGGACGGCACGCCGGAGCTGTACCAGGGATTTGCGCAGCTGGAACGACCCGCGCTGCAGGTCATGATCCGGGGCGTGGTCGTCAAACAGGATGTCTTCCAGGGCGTCGATCCGGGCGTCCAGTTCCTGCACGGTGTCGAAGTGGCCGTCCACGATCAGGTCCAGCAGGCCCCAGAGCAGAAAGGATGTCCCGTGCACGGTCAGGTCCGGTTCTGCGTCCCAGTGCGCGGTCAGGTCCCCGGGGTCCATGTCGGGTCCGTGCACCGTGACCAGGGCGCGTTTGGTGATGAATGCCTTGATCTCCGAGACCTTCAGTTCGTTGGACGCGGCGCCGAGTTCGGCGTGGTAGGCGGCCAGGAACAGGTGTTTGGGGTAGCGGTCCAGCTTGGGCCGCTGGTGCTCGTGGACGGCGTCCTCCACGGCAAGCCGGTGCAGTCCCAGCGCCGTTTCGATCCCTGCCAAGTCATCCGTCGTGGGGGAGGTGTAGTCAACCCAGACGGTGACTCCTTCCTGGCGGACCAGCCCGTCCACTTCGTCCATTGCGAGATCCTCACGTTCGAGGCGTCCGTTGCGGTAAAGCCGGGTGCGCACCATGGGCTCATGGTAGGCCACCGACCGGTGCGGCCGCTGAACCCGGGGCGGCGGCGTAGCCGAGGTGGGGGAGTGCGAACTGGTCTTCGATGCTTTTCAGGAGCGAGTCGTGGTTGTAGGGAGTCGTGCTGGTTGTTCCCGGCGTGACGAACGGGGACAGGATGAGCGCGCCGATGCGGCCGCCGCCCTTGCCGCCGCCGGGCCCGGCGGCCAAGGTCCCGTCCTGTTCGGCGGAGGGCGGCAGCCCGGGGTAGGGGATGCTCGGTCCGGCGGGGTCCCCGCAGCATGCGCCGGTTTCGTCCTTGATGATGATGGTCCCGACGTGCCGGTAGGCGGGGGACGCACCAGGTGCGCACTGTGGGCCAGCGCCGGCGGGATATGCGGTGCAGGAGCGGGGCACGGCCTGCGCCCGGACCCGTTCAACGATGAGGCCGACCGTGTTCCCAGCTGTTTGGTCCAGGGGTGTCCGGACCGAGGCGGAAGGGCGAACCCCGTCGGGAGCGGGCCTCTGCGGGCCCGGTCCCTGCTGCGTTTAGACTTCGGGTATGTCCAGAATCCTGGTAATCGAGGACGACCAGGCGATTGGCGCGGTCCTGGTGTCCGCTCTAAGTGCCAATGGCTACAGCGTCCAATGGCAGGTGAGCG
>JAODMV010000178.1 GCA_025464875.1 Arthrobacter sp.
ACCGTATCAACGGTCTTCTTGACTGCCCAGCGCTTGAGCGCCACGACGGTCAGTGCGGTGATCACGGTGCCGACCAGGATGGCGACAACGAACATCAGGAAGTTGTCGATGGCAAAGAAGACGAAGACGCCACCGTGCGGAGCCTTCGACGCCACCCCTGCCGCCATCGAGATGGCCCCAGTGACCGCGCCGCCGAGCATGCTGGCCGGAATCACGCGCAGCGGGTCTGCGGCAGCGAACGGGATGGCACCCTCGGAGATGAACGAGGCGCCCAGCAGCCAGGCGGCCTTGCCGTTTTCACGCTCGGCCAGGCTGAAGCGCTGCTTGTCCAGAACGGTCGACGCGAGGGCCATGGCCAGCGGGGGCACCATGCCGGCGGCCATCACGGCGGCCATGATCTGCCAGGGCGCCTGGTTGTTGATGCTTGCGGCGCCCAGGCCGGCGACGGCGAAGGAGTAGGCAACCTTGTTGACCGGACCGCCGAGGTCGAAGCACATCATGAGGCCCAGGATGATACCCAGGGCGATGGCGCTGGCGCCGGTGAGTCCGGACAGCCAGTTGTTGAGTCCAACCGTGATCCCGGCGATCGGTCCGCCCAGGAGCACGAACATCAGCCCCGACGCGACGAGGGAGGCCACGAGCGGGATGATGGCCACCGGCATCAGGCCGCGGAGCCAGCGGGGCACGCTGAGCTTGCCGATGGAGTGCGCCACGTCGCCGGCGAGCAGGCCGCCGACAATGCCGCCCAGGAAGCCGGCACCCATGTATCCGGCAACGGCTCCGGCGACGAAGCCCGGGGCGATGCCCGGCCGGTCAGCGATGGCGTAGGCGATGTAGCCGGCCAGTGCGGGCACCAGGAAGCCGAGGGACAAGGCGCCGATCTTGAAGAGCACGGCACCGAGGTACGCGCCGAGCGGGCCCCACGCCAGTTCCGGGTATGCGGTGGGCAGGTTGCCGAAGTTGTTCTCGGCGAGGATCTTGTCCGCAAAGCCCGTGATGTCGTAGCCGCCCAGGAGGAAGCCGAGGGCGATGAGCAGACCGCCGCCTGCCACGAAGGGGATCATGTAGCTGACGCCGGTGAGCAGGGCCTTCTTCAGCTTCTGGCCGACATGCTCGCCCTTTTCGGCGGCTTCGTTCTCCGCCTGTTCCTCGGCGCCGAAGTGCGGCACGCGGCGGGCGTTCGGGTTGTCCGCGGCGGCAAGGGCTTCCTGGACCATCTTGTCCGGTTCGTCGATGCCGCGCTTGACGGGGGCGTTGATGACCGGCTTGCCGGCGAAGCGTTCCTTGCCCCGGACGTCCACGTCCACGGCGAAGATCACGGCGTCCGCGGCGTCGATGACCGCGGGATCCAGCGGCTTGGCGCCGGAGGAACCCTGGGTCTCGACCTGCAGGTCCACGCCGGCTTCCCGGGCCGCGGCCACGAGCGAATCGGCGGCCATGTAGGTGTGGGCGATGCCGGTGGGGCAGGCGGTTACGGCCACGAGGCGCTTGGTGCGTCCGGGCCGGGGGGCGCCGTCCCCTGCGGCGGGAGCCGCGGCGACCGGCGCAGCAGCAGTGTGGGCGGCAGGCTTGTCCGCCAAGGCGCCCTCCACGAGCTTGACGACTTCCTCCGGTGAGGATGCGGCGCGCAGCGCTGCGGTGAAGTCCTTTTTGATCAGCGAGCGGGCCAGCTTGGACAGGAGCTTGAGGTGCTCCTGGTCCGCGCCTTCGGGGGCCGCGATGAAAAAGATGAGGTCCGCGGGGCCGTCCTTGGCGCCGAAGTCGACAGGCTGCGAGAGCCGAGCCATCGCCAGGGTGGGCTCTACGACCGCCGTCGAGCGGCAGTGCGGGATGGCGATCCCGCCGGGGACGCCGGTGGCGGTCTTCTGCTCCCGGGCGAAGGCGTCCGCGAAGAGGCCGTCCGCTTCGGTGGCGCGTCCGCTGGCCGCAACCTTGTTGGCCAGGTGCCGGATCACGTCCTCCGGCGAGTTGCCCAGGTTCTGGTCGAGCTCGACCAGATCGGGTGTAATGAGCTGAGTCACTGTCAATCCTTCCGGAGGGCCGTGATGGTTACGGCATCAGGGGTGGTTTGGTTGACTGCCGGCACAGTGGAGCCCGGCAGGGAAGCGGCGGCGGCACCATGGGCCACCGCCTGTCGAAGGCAATCGGCCGGGGCGGCGCCCTGGCTGGCGGCCAGCAGGTAGCCGGCAAGCGAGGAATCGCCGGCGCCGACAGTGCTGACAGCCTTGACCGGCGGATGCGTGGCGAGCCACGCGCCGTCGGACGTCACAAGTACCGCACCCTTGGACCCGAGGGTTGCCAGGACGGCACCGACTCCGGAGCGCACGATGGCGGCGGCGGCCGCTGCGGCCGCCGCCGGATCCGCTTCGAGTTCCTCCGCGGATTTGTCCGTCGCGAACCCGGCAGCGGCAGCGAGTTCCGCCAGTTCCTCCGCGTTCGGCTTCAGGAGGTCCGGTTTCCCCGACGCGTCGCCGGAGATCGCGGCGGCGAGGGGGCCCCCGGACGAGTCGACGGCGATGCGTGGCGCTTCGACGCCGTCATGCAGGGACCGCAGCCGCCGGGTGACGGTGGCGTAGAAGTCGGCCGGAACCCCGGGTGGGAGTGAGCCGGCCAGGACAACCCAGCTGGCGCCGCGGGCTTGGTCCAGAAGAAGCCCGATCAGGGCCTCCTGCTGGTCCTCACTCAGTACCGGGCCGGGCTCGTTGATTTTGGTGGTGACCCCGCCCGGTTCGGTCAGGGCCACGTTGCTGCGCAGCGGCTTTCCGATCGGGAGGGCGGCGAAGGGAACCTCGCTGTCGCGCAGCCCGGCGAGCACCGGATCGGCCTCGGCCCCGGGCAGCACGGCGACCGTCTTCAACCCGGAGGCCACGAGGGCGCGGGAGACGTTCACTCCCTTGCCGCCGGATTCCTGCCGGACCGAGACGGCGCGCTGGACTTCGCCGCGGAGCAGGGGGCCGGGCAGCGCCACTGTGCGGTCCAGACTGGGGTTGGCGGTCAGGGTGACAATCACGCGACCACCACCTCCACTCCGGCTTCCGCAAGCGCGTCGGCAAGGGCACGGCTGGGTTTCCTGTCTGTGATCAAGGTATCCAAATCTTTCAATGAGGCGAACTGGACCAGGGTTTCCGCGTCCAGCTTGGAGGAATCAGCCAGCACCACGATGCGGCGCGCTGATTGGACGAAGGCAGCCTTGACGGCGGCTTCTTCAGGATCGGGGGTGCTCAGTCCGAAGGCTGCATGGATGCCGTTCGTGCCGATGAAGGCGACGTCCGGGCGTATTCGGCGGGCGGCTTCCACCGTGGACTGGCCGACTGCGGCCTGGGTGAGTCCGCGGACTTTCCCGCCCAGCAGGTGCACGGCTATGCCGGGTTCCCCGGACAGTTTTGCCGCGATGGGCAGCGCATGGGTGATGACCACCAGTTCGACGTCGGTAGCTGGTGCGGCGCCGGAGGCGGCCGGAGCTGCGGTGCGGGCGGACAGGAGTTCAGCGAGGGCCTCGGTGGTGGAGCCCGCGTCGATGAGGATGCTGCCGGAGCGGCCCTGCGGGATGAGGGCCAGGGCGGCCTCGGCAATGCGGGTCTTTTCGGGTTGCCGCTGGACGGTCCGCACCAGGATGCTTTCTTCCGTGGTGCTGAAGCGGTCCGGCGAGACTGCGCCGCCATGGACGCGGCGAACGCTTCCGGCGGCCTCAAGGGCGGCAAGGTCGCGGCGGACGGTCTCCGTGGTGATGCTGAAGCGCTCAGCCAGATCCGTGACGCTGGCCCGGCCGCTGGCGTAGACAAGCCCTACGATCAGCTGTTGGCGTTCCTCGGCGAACACTTACCCTCCATTGCGTCAGTACAGCGAGCCCTCCAGCCGCTCCGGTGACTCCTATCACACGAAGTGGTATTGCTTGACTTTATCTGCGTTCCTGTTGGTTTGTCAATGGAAAACAACATAAACGCAGACCCACCCCCCTGGCGGGGCCCGCCCGCGGACTGCGGCGGTGCCGGAAGCGGCGGAAGCCGGGCATGGCCTCCTAGAGGTCGGGCCCGGCTTCCGCGATGTTCGCTCCATGGAGCGGAGCTTACAGGCCGCCGTCGCGGCTCTCGTTCCTTGTGATGGTTTCGCCCGTGTTGGGATCGACCACCGAGCGGGTCTCGCTGACACGGCGGGTGCTGCCGCGGCCGGGGGACGCCATGACCAGCGAAGCGATCAGCCCGACGACACCGACCGCCATGAGGATGTAGCCGATCAGGGTCTGGTCGACATTGGGGATCAAGCCGGGTTTGACGGCCCAGGCCAAGATGGCGCCGATCGCAATGAGGAAGATGGCTGAACCGATTCTCATGACTTGCTCCTTAGTGTCCGGCGGGCGGAGAAGTAGTGCTAAGCATGCTGTCCAGCGTCAGGCTACAACCCCGTCCTATCACTTTCAATGAATCCGGCGGCCCTCCGCCGGGGATTTCCGTGCTTCCGTTCCGGCAATTCGTTCCGGCCAGCGGGGGGAGCCGGCGACTGGATAGGCTGTGCCCATGAAGACAGCCGTCTGGTCCAAGCCGGAACACGAACGGGCCGGTACGCCGCTGCTGGTGATGATGCACGGCTACGGAACGGACGAATCCAGAATGGCCACGTTGTTCGATTCCCTTCCGCCCGCCTTCAGCTGCGCCGCCCTGCGCGGCCCGAAGGTGATCGGGGACCACCACGGCTGGTTCCTGCTGGACTACTTTCTGACCCACGACTTTGCCGATGTCGTCTCCAGCACGAACGGCGTCTTCGACTGGATCGACGCCGTCAAGGCGCAACACAGCAGCGTCAGCCTGCTCGGATATTCACAGGGGATGGCCATGGCCAGCACGCTGCTGCGCCTCCGGCCGGCCCAGTTCCGGGCCGTGGTCGGGCTTTCCGGCTTTGTCCTGGACAACGAGCTGCTGGCCATGAGCGAATCCTTCGACTCCCGGCCGCCGTTCTTCTGGGGCCGGGACCGGGCGGATCCGGTGATAAACGATGCCGCTATAGAACACACCGAGGAGTGGCTGCAGCGGAACACGCAGCTGACGGCGCGGACCTACCCCGGAATGGGCCATGCGATTTCCGCGGCAGAACTCGTGGATGTCAGCGCGTTCCTGCGCCACTACGTGCTGCGCTGAGCCGCACGGGGCGGGGCCGAGCCGGAATCGAGGGGCCCGGCCAGCCGCCTGGCTGCCGGCGGCCACTTGCACGGCGATTTTGTAAGCGTTTACACTCGTTTCGGCCACGTTCACCACGCGCTCCTTCCGGCCGAAGAAAGGGCTGAGCCCCGTGCCACAGGCTAAGACTCCGCGGGCGACGATCCAGGACGTCGCGGCGCTTTCAGGGTTGTCCATCTGTACCGTGTCCCGCGCGCTCCGCCACCTGCCCAATGTGTCCGAGCAGGCCCAGGCCAGAGTCAGCGACGCGGCCGCCAAGCTCGGTTACAGGGCGTCCTCCGCGGCGTCCCGGCTGGCCGGCGGAAGCACCGGCTCCCTTGCCATCATCGCCCCCACCGCAACGGCCTGGTTCTTTGCCCGGGCCGTTGAAGCTGCCGAGGAAGTGTTTGCGGACAGCGGCTATGACACGGTGCTCATCAGCCTCCGCAACCAGCCCAGCGTGCAGCGGAAGCTCTTCGGCGACCTGGCAGGGCTGTCCCAGCGGGTGGACGGCGTACTGCTGCTCAATATCGCCCTTAGCGAACCTGAGATGGCGGCGCTCGCCGGCTCGGGGCTGCCGGTGGCGAGTGTCGGCATGCACGACGTCCCCTGGGACAACGTCGGCATCGATAACGAGGAGGCGGCGCGCACGGCCACCAACCACCTGCTGGGGCTGGGCCACTGGGACCTGGCCATACTGGCCGGCAGCGAGACCGGTGCGCCCTCCGTAGTTACCGCCAGCGAGCGGCTCAGGGGCTTTGAACGCGCCTTGGCAGAGCACGATCTGACGGTCGATCCGGATCTGGTGATGGCCGCCGGCTCCAGCATCGAAGGCGGACGACTCGCCATGACCGAACTGGTCGAAAACCGCAGGATGCCGTCCGCGATCTTCGCCGGCTGCGACGAAACAGCCTTCGGTGCGCTCATGGCCTTGCGGGACCTCGGTTTGTCAGCACCGAAAAACGTGTCCATCATAGGAATAGACGATCATCAGATGAGCTGGTACCTGGGCCTGACCACGATGTCCCAGCCGGTAGCCGATCAGGGCGCGTTCGCGGCCAACCTGCTGATTGAAAGACTTCACCGCTCGGGGCTTCCGAATCCTCCGTCCAGCCACGTGCTGGACACCAAACTCGTAGAGCGTAAGAGCACCCGCCGGCGGCGCTGACCCCAAGCGTCGCCGGACCCGGCAGCCCCACAGGCTGCCTTCCGCGTAGGCCGGGAGCCGGCAGCTTCCCGGCGGCGCCCGCCACAAGACCCCGCAGTTTTTTCAGTTCCTGGCCCCGCCGTCGTCGACGACCACCGTCTTGCAAGCACACCGTCTGAAAGGATTTTCGAATCATGACTGAGCTTCCCAACAGCAGCGCCCCCGGCCTTGCCGACTCCATCTCCAGCGCCTCGGCCATCCTCTTTGACCTCGACGGCGTCCTGACGCCCACCGCGATCGTGCACGAGCGCGCCTGGCAGGAACTCTTTGATGGCTTCCTGCGGGAGGTCCCGCAGGCGGCGGCGTACCGCGAAAGTGACTACTTCGACCACATCGACGGCAAGCCCCGGTTCGACGGCGTCCGGGACTTCCTGGCCTCGCGCGACATCGTCCTGCCCGAAGGGCCAGCAGACGACGATCCTGCGCACAACACCGTCCACGGCCTGGGCAATCGCAAGAACAAGGTCTTCAACGACATGGTCGCGGCGGGCGTGGAACCTTACGAAGGATCCGTGCGGCTCGTCGAAGCCGCCCTGGCGCGCGGGCTCAAGCTCGCCGTTGTCTCTTCCTCCCGCAACGCCCCGGCCGTGCTGAACTCCGCCGGGCTCGCCGGCTACTTCCCGGTGGTGGTGGACGGGGTGGTCGCCGCGGCCGAAGGGTTGCCCGGCAAGCCCAGCCCGGCCACCTATGAGTACGCAGCCCGCCTGCTGGGCCTGCCGAGCGAAGAATGCATCGTCGTCGAGGACGCCGTCTCCGGTGTCCAGGCCGGAGACGCCGGGAACTTCCATTCGGTAATCGGTGTGGACCGGGGGGCCGGCCGGCAGACCCTGCTGGATTCCGGGGCCACCTTGGTGGTCGACGACCTCGCCGAACTCCTCTAGCTGCCCGCCCCGCCCGCAGCCGATACCCGCACCGCACACCGCAACAAGACACCTTCCCGAAGGAACCCTCAACCATGGCTCTTCTCACCTCGGACCGCGCACGGTTCCCCAACACCCCATGGCAACTTGTGGAGACCGTCCACCGCCCCGGCAATGCGGGCACCCTGGAAACCCTCTTCAGCCTCGGCAACGGGCACCTGGGCATCCGCGGCGCTCACTGGGCCGCCGCCGACGCCGACCTTCCGGGCAGCTTCATCAACGGCTTCCACGAGACCTGGGACATCAAGCACGCGGAAAACGCCTTTGGCTTCGCCCGCACCGGCCAGCGGATCCTCTACATCCCCGACGCCAACAACTTCACCGTGA
The DNA here is from genome assembly GCA_025464875.1 of Arthrobacter sp. Classification (GTDB taxonomy): domain Bacteria; phylum Actinomycetota; class Actinomycetes; order Actinomycetales; family Micrococcaceae; genus Arthrobacter. The sequence continues at coordinate 7,605 of JAODMV010000178.1, forward strand.
TCATCGACGGCGAGACGCTCAGCCTCCACGAGTCCACCGTGCTGGACTACCGGCGCTCCGTGGATTTCGCCACCGGCGTCTACGAATGCCAGATCACCTGGCACTGCCGCTCGGGCGCCACCGTGACCACCACCGAGCGCCGGGCCGTCGGTTTCGAGTCCCGCGGCGCGCTGGGCATCTCCCTCCAGGTGGCCGCCGACCAGAACATCTCCGCCGATGTCACATCCTCGGTGATCAACCGCCAGGACCAGCAGGTGGACGACCACTCCTCCCACGACCCGCGCCGCGCCGGACGCCACGCCGGACGCGTGCTGCTGCCGGTGCGCCTCGAGGGCGGCGACGGTTCCCTGCGCCTGGCCTGGGAAGCCGCGGAATCGGAGCAGCGTCTCGGCATGGCTGTGGACCACTGGACCTCCGCCGGGGTCCAGCCCTTCGACACCCTGGTGGACCAGGACGACAGCAGCGTTCGCTACGTGCTGGCGGTCGGCCCGCACGAGCCGTTCGTGCTGGAGAAAAGCGTCAGCTACGCCGTGGGGCAGGCGGTTGAAGACCTGGCCGACGCCGCGGCCGCGGCTCTGCTGCCGGTCGGCGAGATTTTCGCCGAGAGCGAGGCTTACTTCCGCGACTACTGGACCACCAGCGACATCATCGTGAGCGGCCAGAGCGAGCTGCAGCAGGCCATCCGCTGGAACCTGTTCCAGCTGGCCCAGGCCACCGCCCGCGCCGACGTGGCCGGCATCCCGGCCAAGGGCGTCAGCGGCTCCGGCTACGACGGCCACTACTTCTGGGACCAGGAGGTGTACCTGCTGCCCTACCTGAGCTACACCAACCCGGCCAGCGCACGCCAGGTGCTTGAATTCCGCCACGCACTGCTGCCCGAGGCCCAGATCCGCGCGAAGGAGCTCAGCGTTGACGGTGCGCTGTTTCCTTGGCGCACCATCAACGGACTGGAGTCCAGCGCGTACTACGCGGCCGGCACGGCCCAGTTCCACATCGCCGCCGCGATCGCCTTCGCGACCAACCGCTACATCTGGGCCAGCGGCGACGAAGAGTTCCAGAAGACCATGGGCTCCGAGCTGCTGATCGAAACCGCGCGGATGTGGGCGTCGCTGGGGTTCTTCGGCAAGGACGGGCAGTTCCATATCCACGGCGTAACCGGCCCGGACGAGTACACCGCCGTCGTCAACGACAACCTGTACACCAACGTCATGGCGCGCTTCAATTTGCGCGCCGCGGCCGCGCTGGACCACCCGGAGATAACCGACACCGAACGCCAGCTCTGGGAGCAGGCCGCCAACCGCATGCACCTGACCTATGACGAGGACCTGCAGGTGCATTCACAGGACAACGACTTCATGACCCTCGAGCCGTGGGACTGGAGCACGCCGCGGTCCAAATACCCGCTCCTGTTGAACTTCCACCCGCTGGTGATCTACCGGCACCAGGTCCTGAAGCAGGCCGATACCGTGCTGGCCATGTTCCTGCAGTGGCAGGACTTCACGGCCGAGGAAAAACGCCGCGCCTTCGATTTCTACGATCCCATCACCACCGGCGACTCCACGCTGTCCGCCTGCGTCCAGGGCATCATGGCGGCCGAAGTCGGCTATGGCCGGGCCGCGCTGGAGCACTTCACCCACGCGCTGTACATCGACCTGGATGACACCCACGGCAACACCATCGACGGCGTGCACATCGCCTCCGCCGGCGGCGTCTGGAGCTCCCTGGTCAGCGGCTTCGCCGGGCTCCGGGACCAGGGCGCGGTGCCGTACTTCGATCCCCGGTTGCCCGCCGACTGGGACGGACTCGAGTTCCACCTCTTGCTCCAGGGCCGGCTGCTGCACGTGGAACTGGAGCCGGACGCCATCCGCCTGAGCATCCGGAAGGGCGCGCCGTTGAAGGTGGACGTGCGCGGGGAGCTCTTCACCGTCGGAAGTGATCCGGTGCGGGTGCAGCTGGACCCCGTGCCCGCCCCGGAGCCCACGGTCTTTCCCAGCGGACCTCCGACCGCGTCGATCCCCGTCGTGCGCGCCAGCGCCTGAGGTGGGACGCCGAGCCGGCCGGCGGACCCGAAGCGGCCCGCGGCATCCTGCCGCTAGCTGCTCATGATGTCTTTCTTCGTGCCGCCGTCCCTGGCGCCGCGCTCCAGGGGGTGGGCGAGTTCGTCGGCCGGCATCCGCGCGACGACCATGGCGACCACGGCCATGACGGGACACACGGTGCCGGCCACCAGGAAGATGAGCCATAGGGGCAGCTCCTCGGCGGCCGGCCCGGCGAGGGCCATGGAGACCGGCATGAGGGCCAGCGAGACGAAGAAATCCAGGCTGGAGACGCGGCCCAGCAGGTGCGGCGGGACCCGGCGCTGCAGCAGCGTGCCCCAGATGACCATGCCCATGCCGCCGGTGGCGCCGAAGATGAACAACGCCAGGGCCAGCAGCCAGAAGCTGTCCAGAATGCCGACGGCGGCGAGCGGCAGGCTGCCCGCGCCCCAGGCCGCCATCATCACGGTGAGGTAGCGCCGCGGGAGCGGGAAGGAAGCGGTGGCCAGCGAGGCCGCGGCGCCGCCGACTCCCATGATGGCCAGCAGGAACCCGAACATCCGCGAATCGCCCCCCAGTTGGTCGCGGACCACGAACGGGACGAGGACCTCGATGGGCCCGATCAGGAACAGCACCGAGATGCAGGCCCAAAGCAACGTCCACAGCAGCCAAGGCGTGCGGACCGTGTAGCTGACCCCCTCGCGGAGGTCGTGCAGCAGGGAGGTCTTGGCACGCGCCTGGGGGGCGGAGCTCCCGTCCGCGCTCCCGTCCGCGCTGCCGGGGGCGTCTGCCGGCCGCGGCTGGCGCCCGAGGAGGTGCAAGATGCCGAAGGCCAGCAGATGGCACGCCGCCACCCCGGTCACCGCATGCGAGGGGGACAGGGCGGCCACCAGGATGCCCGCCACGGCAGGACCGGCGGCCTGCTGCAGGATGGGCCGCATGGTCCCTTCCATGCCGTTGGCCGCCAGCAGGTCCTCCGGCGGCAGGATCCGGGGCAGGATGGCCGAGTACGCGGGGAAGAAGAACGCCGCCCCCACGCCCAGCACGAACGCCCCGAGGGCCAGATGCCACAGCTGCAGCCAACCCAGCATGGCCAGCCCGCTGAGGGTGGCGATGACTGCCAGATTGGCGCCCTCGACCGCGATGATCAGGAGCCGCTGCGGGACCCGGTCCGCTGCAAGGCCGCCCACCAGCACGAACGCCACGAGGCCCGCGCTGCCCGCCGCTGCCACGAGCGAAAGTTCCAGCGGGCCCCCGCCGAGGTGGATCACCTCATAGACCATAGCCACGGCCCACATGCCGGAACCAAAAATGGAGATGGCCAGCGCTGCGATCAGCACCCGGTACTCCCGGTGCGCGAACGGTCGGAGGGCTCTCAGTGCGCGCATGGGGCCAGTCTAGACGCGCGGCATGGCGGCCTGCAGACAGAAAAAGGCAGGGCTACCGGGGCGCTGCCGCCCGCGGCGGCCGGGCCCCGATAAGCTCTCTTACATGAACAATACGGCCACTGGTCGGGTGCGGCGCAGCATGGTGTTTATCGGGGCCAACGCCGGGCTTGCGCTGCACCCGGTGGACGCCAAGGGCGAGCAGCTGCCGGGAGAACCGGCGAGCTGCTTCGCCTCCTTCTGGATGGCCGACTGGTCCCGGTGGGGCCGGGGGGATGCCCTGCTGGTCGCCACCCTGCAGGGCTGGCGCAGCTACGGGGCCAACGAGTTCTTCGCTGCTTCCCTGGCCGCGGAACTGACCCGCTATGTCCCGGAGGCCGCCCGCTTCCCGCTGGCTGGGATCACCCACACGCAGGACGAGTTCGACGTCGACCTTGACCCCGGGCGCGGTTTCCGCGCCACCGGCCACAAGGCGGAGCTGGAGATCAGCGGGATCCTGGACCGGCGGCAGTTCGCCACCGCCGACTTCCAGCTCGGCGACGGCAGCGCCTCCCTGAGCAATGTCTACCTGCCGTGCAGCACCGGCCGGCTCTCCGAATTCGGCGTCGAGTGGCCCGGCGCCGCCACGGTCTACCCCGGGCCCATGGGCCCCTCGTCGTCGGCCTTCGTGGCCGTGGCGGAATCCTGGGCCTTCTAGCCCGCCGTCCGCCCCCGCTCTTTCCCGGCGGGGAGGCTCCCGCGCGGTAGCCGCGCAGGAGCGTGGCCTAGTGTTAGTAGTGATGACATCCGCAGGCTGTCCGGACGTCGAGCAAGCACCGGCCAAGTTAGCGCAACGGCCACAGACAGCAGTTCCGGTTCCGACGAGAGGCGATGATGGCCAAGCGCAGCAACCCGGCAATGAAGATTGCACAGAAGACCGCTCACAGCACGATCTTCGACGCCGAAGGCAAGCCCAAACAAGGGGTCCACACTTTCCTCCTGCGGGCGGTGGAAGTCCAGCGGCCGCTGGTGCTGGCCAACATCCGGCGGCTCCAGCGGAGACATCCGCAGGCCACGGCGGCGCAGTTGGCCGAGAAGCTGGAACGCGACTACCTCGTGGCGGTCACTGCTGGCGGGGCACTGGTCGGCGGATCAGCCGTGGTTCCCGGCATCGGAACTATGGCCGGTCTGGGCCTTTCGGCTGCCGCCACGGCCGGTTTCCTCGAAGCCACCGCGCTCTTCGCCACCTCGCTCGCCGAGCTCCACGGCGTGCGGATGGTGGATCCGGAAAAAGCGGGCACCCTCGTCATGGCCATCATGCTGGGCGAGGAAGGCACCGCGCTGCTGAGCTCGCTGAGTGGCCAGGCGGCGGGCCAGGGCAAAAGCCCCACGCAGGCCTGGGGATCCGCCTTCGCCCGCGGAGTCCCGCTCCTCGGCTACGGCACCGTGCGTGAGCGGATCCAGCGGGCGTTCCTGCGGAATCTGATCAGACGCCAGGGCACGGCCCTGCTGGGACGGGCGCTGCCCTTCGGCATCGGCGCCGTCGTGGGCGGAGTGGGTAACCGAACGATGGGGCGCGCCGTCGTCGCCAACGCCAGGGCAGCCTTCGGGCCCATGCCGGACACTATTCCGGGGGAGCTGCAGGCCGGCCCGGGCGGGTCTGCTCCGCAGCTCCGCGCACAGGCACGCGCCGAAAGCACTGCAAACACTGCAAACACCGCAACCGGAAACACCGCAAACACCGCAAACACTGTGCTGGAAGGCGAAATTCATGGATTTGAACGCTGATCTCGGGGAGTCCTTCGGAGCCTGGACCATGGGCGATGACGCTGCCATGCTCGAGCTCGTCACGAGCGCCAGCGTGGCCTGCGGGTTTCACGCGGGGGACCCCTTGACCATGCTGGACAGCTGCCGGGTTGCCTATGAACTCGATGTGCGGGTCGGCGCCCACATCGGCTACCGGGACCTCGCCGGCTTCGGCCGCCGCTCGATGGACATGTCCTTCGACCAGCTCTTCGGCGACGTCCTCTACCAGCTCGGTGCGCTGGACGGGGTGGCACACGCTGTGGGTTCGTCGGTGGACTACGTCAAGGCGCACGGGGCGCTCTACAACCGGACGGTCCACGATGCCGACCAGGCGTCGGCCGTGGTCGCTGCCATGCAGGCCTACGATCCGGGACTTCCCCTCCTGGGCCTGCCCGGCTCGGCGCTGCTGGAGCTCGCTCGCGAAGCCGGGCACCCCGTCTTCCATGAGGCCTTCGTGGACCGGGCCTACCTGCCGGACGGCACCCTGGTGCCGCGCTCGCAGGAAGGCGCCCTGCTGCACGACGTCGGGCAGATCGCCGAGCGGGCGGTGCGCATGGCGCTCAAGGGCGAGGTCGTGGCCATCGATGGCACCGTGGTCCGGCTCGAGCCGCACTCCCTGTGCATCCACGGCGACACCCCGGGTGCCGTCGGCATGGCCGCCGCGGTCCGTGCCGCGCTGGAAGACGCGGGCGTGGAACTGGAAAGCTTCGCCTGACCATGGCTGAAGAACCGGGTTGGCGGTTGCTATGACGTCCGCTGTGGATGAGCTGACCGGCCTCGCCGGTTTTGCCGCGCGCGGCATGGACGACCTTGGCGAGTGGGGGGTTGGCCTGTTTACGCTGGTGGAGACGGTATTCCCGCCGATTCCGAGCGAGATCATCCTCCCGCTGGCCGGTTTCCTCACCAAGCAGGGAACCATGAGCCTGGGGCTCGTCTTCCTCACCAGCACTCTGGGCGCTTACGCCGGGGCGTTGATCCTGTACTGGATGGGCGCGAAGTTAGGGCTGGAGCGCTCCATCCGCTGGCTATCGGCCCTGCCGCTCGTGGACCGGGAGGACGTCGAGAAGGCCGCCGGGTGGTTTCGGCGGCACGGAAGATCGGCGGTGTTCTTCGGCCGCCTGCTGCCCGGAGTCCGGAGCCTCATTTCACTCCCCGCCGGCGCGGAGAGGATGGGCCTCGCCACGTTCAGCATCTTCACTCTTGCCGGAAGCGGGTTGTGGAACGGCGTGCTGATCGGGCTGGGTGCCCTGCTCGGAGCCCAGTACCACCTCGTCGATCAATACGCCCGCTTCCTCAACTACGCCGTCTACGCCGCCCTGGCGTTCATGGTGGCGGGTCTGGTCATTCGACGCGTGCGGCGACGGAAGAGTTGAAACCGGAAGAGTTGAAACCGCTGCGGCTGCCGTCTGTTTACTGCCTGCCGGTGCCCGTTAGCCGAACAGCAGGTGCGCCACCGCGAAAATGGCGAGTCCGGCTAGGGCCCCCACCACGGTGCCGTTGATCCGGATGAACTGCAGATCCTTGCCCACCTGGAGTTCGATCTTCTGCGAGGTTTCCTCCGCGTCCCAGCGGGAGACGGTATCGGTGATGACGCCGGCGATATCCGAGCGGTACGTCTTCACGAGGTAAGCAGCGGCATCGCCGATCCAGGCGTTCACCTTGCCGGCCAGTTCGGGATCGACCACCAGGCGCGTGCCGAAGTCGTGCACGGCGGCCTTGAACTTGATGGTCAGTTCGCTGTGCGGATCGTCGACGGCGGTGAGCAGGGCCGTCTTGATGGTTCCCCAGGTGCGCGAGGCGAGTTCCCTGACCTCCGGGTCGCCGAGCACCTGCGCCTTGATGCCTTCGGCGCGGGCGATCATGACCGGATCGTGCTGCAGGTCCTGCGCCAGGTCGGTGAGGTACTTGTCGATCTGCTGGCGGACCTGGTGCTGCGGATCGGTCTGCACGGCCCGGGCGAACTTGAGGATCTCCACGTAGACCTTATCCCCCACGAGCCCGTCAACGAACTGCGGCACCCACTGCGGGGAACGGTCCGAGACCAGCCGGGCGACAGTCTCGTGGTTGTCCCGCACCCAGTCCACCGTGCGGTCCACCAGCAGGTCCACGAGCGTGTGATGGTGGCCGTCGGCGAAAATCCGTTCAGCCAGCCGTCCCACCGGAGGTCCCCAGGGCGGAGCGAGCAGATGCTTACGGACCATGCTCTCGATCACGGCCTGGACGTCGTCGTCGTTCAGGACCTTGAACGCGCCGCGGATGAAGGCCGCGCCCTCCCTTGCGACACGATCGGCGCCGTGCGGCCCGGACAGCCAGGCGCCCGCCTTCCGCGCGATGTCCATGGACGCCAGTTTCTCCTGGACCACCTGTTCAGAGAGGAAGTTGGTCTCAACGAATTCGCCCAGCGAGGCGCCGATCTGGTCCTTGCGACGCGGGATGATGGCAGTGTGCGGGATCTTGATACCCATCGGGTACTTGAACAGGGCCGTGACGGCGAACCAATCGGCCAGGGCGCCGACCATGCCGCCCTCGGCCGCGGCCCGGACGTATTGGAGCCACGGATACTGCTTCTGGAGGGCGAAGGCAACGACGAAGATGATGGCCATCCCGATCAGCAGAGCCAGGGCCAGCAGCTTCATCCTGCGCAGTGCTGCCGCTTTCTCGGCGTCACTGGACGCCGCGGACTGGCGGGCGGCGGGGCCGCCCGGCTGCCCCCCGGGCCCTGCGCCTCCCGTGCGGCCCGGCCGGATACTTGCCTCAGTGTTCACCTGCATGTGCCCAGCCTAGTCCGCATCGGCGGGGGCGGTCAGATAACGTGTCACCATGACGACTGACGCCCCCGCCGCCGCCCGTCCGCTGGTCTACGCCCACCGGGGCTCCAGCGGGGCCTACGCGGAGCACACCCGCGCCGCCTACCTGCAGGCAATCGCCGACGGCGCCGACGGGGTGGAGTGCGACATCCACCTCACCAGGGACCAGCACCCGGTGCTGCTGCACGACGCCAACCTGGACCGCACCTCGGACGGCACCGGCCCCGTGGCCGAGCGGACCCTCGAGCAACTCCGGCTGCTGGACTTCTCGTCCTGGAAAGGCGCACGGGTTCCGGACGAATACGGCGGCAAGTCCGAGCAGTTCTTGACGCTTCCAGAGCTGCTGGACATCCTGCGTTCGGCCGGCCGGAACATCGGCCTGGCGATCGAACTCAAGCACCCCAGCCCCTATCAGCTCAAGCTCGAAGACCGGGTCCTGGAAGTCCTCCAGGCTGAAGGGTGGAACCCTGCTACGTCGATGCTGGAGAACATCAAGGTGTCCTTCATGAGCTTCAGCCCCGACGCGGTGAAGCACCTGCTCAAGTCAGTTCCGGCGGAGGCCGTCTGCCAGCTCGTGGACGACGTGAACATCGAGGAAATTCGCGAAGGATTCGGCGTGGGGGCGTTCACCGGCGGAGCGCTCGCGAACGTCATGAGGGCCGCCCGGACGGAGGGGGAGCGGCTCCTAGACAACGGTGAGGTGGGCATGGCCGGGCCGGGCATCGACTATGTCCGCGAGCACGCCGGCACGGTCCAGCGCTGGCTCGACTCCGGACGGCGGTTCCGGGTGTGGACCGTGGACTCGGAAAACGACGTGGCGCTGTGCCAGGGCCTGGGAATCGACGAGATCACCACAAACCGGCCGGCAGAAGTTCTCGCTCAGCTCACGGCCGGCAGCCGGCCGGTCAGCTGAGGCGCCGGCCAAATTACGGCGGGCCCCGCGGCTGTGATTGAGTGGTGCCATGCCATTTCGCTGGTCCGGCCGGGCCACCCAGACACTCTCCGCGGCAGCCATGAGCGCGCTGCTGCTGGCCAGCGCCGGAAAGCACTTCCGCGAACCCCAATACTTGGACGACCTGGTTCCGGATGTCCTTTGCCGCGACGATTCCGGGCAGGGGCCCAACGGACCCCTCGCGGTGCTGTCCCGCCAGGAGTGGGTGGCGGTGAGCGGGCTGCTGGAGGCCGGCGCCGCCGTGGGGCTCCTTGTTCCGGCCACGCGCCGGGCCGCCGCCGGCTGCGTCACCGTCATGTTCACCCTCTTCCTCGCCGGTCACGCCGACGCCCTCCGCAAGGCCTGCGGCCCGGACGGAACGCCCGGCCAGCGCCGGGCCCACGGCGTGCGCCTGCCGTTGCAGGCGCCCCTCATCCTCTGGGCCTGGAGCCTGCGGAATCCGGGGCGCCGGCCGTGAAGCTCCTGCAGTCCCCGGCCGTGCGGGTCGGGCTTTCCATCAGCATCGCCACCGGCCTCTACGGGGTGTCCTTCGGCGCCTTGTCCGTCACTTCTGGACTCGATTTCTACCAGACCATGGCCTTGAGCCTTCTGCTGTTCAGCGGCGGCTCGCAGTTCGCCTTCATCGGCGTGGTGGCAGGCGGCGGCTCCGGTATCGCTGCCATGGGCGCGGCCACGCTGCTGGGCATGCGCAACGGGATCTACGGGATGCAGATCAACGCCCTGCTCCAGCCCCGCGGCTGGCTTCGGTTCGCCGCCGCCCAGGTGACGATCGACGAGTCCACCGCGACGAGCACCGGCCAGACGGACCCGCTCGAGCAAAAGCGCGGCTTCTGGACGGCCGGCATCGGCGTCTTCGTCCTGTGGAACCTGTTCACCGCCGTGGGCGCCCTCGCCGGCGGCGCCATGGGGGATCCCAAGCAATGGGGCCTTGACGGGGCCGCGGTGGCCGCGTTCCTGGGTCTGCTGTGGCCGAGGCTGAAAGGCCGCGAACCCATGGCCATCGCCGCCGTGTGTGCGCTGGCCACCGTCCTGGCCGTACCGTTTGTGCCCCCAGGGGTGCCGATCCTCGTCGCAGCCGTCGTGGCCGCCGCGATCGGATGGTTCAGCCACGGGCGCAGCGACGAGGGCCTGGAACCGGACGTGGACCCCTATGCCGAGCAGGCTCCCGCCCGTCTCCCCGGAGATCCCGCATGAACCTCTGGATGTGGCTGCTGCTCTCCTGCCTGCTGGCCTACGCCTGGAAGCTGCTGGGCTACCTGGTGCCCGCCAGCGTGCTCCGCAATCCCAGGATGTCCCGGATTGCGGGCACTATGACCATCGGATTGCTGGCGTCCTTGACGGTGGTGAACGCGGTCGCCTCGGGCCAATCCCTCGTGCTCGATGCGCGCCTCGGGGCGCTGGCCGCGGCGGGGATCGCCTTGTGGCTGCGCGCGCCTTTCCTCGTGGTGGTGCTTGCCGGGGCCGGCGCGGCCGCCGGGCTGCGCCTGATCGGCTGGAACTGACCGAACCGGATGGGCCTAGCCGAACGCGGTGCCGGACAGCGGCGACTGTGGTGGCAGCGGCCGCTGCGGCCGTTCGATCCGGATGGCGTCCTCGACCAGGGCGACGGGCCGTCGCCAGGCATCGGAGCCGGGCTCCATGGTGTCCACGACACCGATCAGCATGGCCAGGAGGCGGATCATGTCCGTCATCGAGATATCGCTGCGCAGGGTTCCCTGACCCTGCCCCCGGCCCAGCAGCACGGCGACGGATTCGATCAGCCCGCCGGTGATGCCGGTCAGCAGTCCGCGCCGGCCCGCGACGGCGCCCAGGAGGTTGGCGTCATCACTGGCGACCACCATCAGCGCATCTATGACGTGGAAGAGGCCGTCGGCGGCATCCCGCCCCGCCAGCGCCTCGTCGATCGCCGGGTCGACCTGCAGCCGGAGCTGCCGGTTCAGCGCGGCTAGCACCAGCTCTTCCTTGTCCGCGAAGTTCCTGAACAAGGTGGCCGGGCCCACCCCCGCGGCCACGGCGATGCTCTGCAATCGCACCTCCGGCCCTCCCTCGCGGAAGCACTGACGGGCCGCGGTGATGATCTTGTCCACGTTCCGCGCAGCATCGGAGCGGAGTGGCCGGCGGTCTACTGCCCGTTTCATTTGCCTAGGCTAGCAACGCGAAGTTGGGGCAACCTTGTTACCGATTGGTACTGCGCAATGTGACGATTTCTTTCCGCCAAGGCACGCACGAACCGGCCTTGGCGGCCCGTGAAAGACTGGAGCCATGTTGCTTGCATTCTCTGTCGCACCCTCAGGCCGGCCCGCAGTAGCAGGCCCCGACGCGGCTTCGGCTGCCCCTCCTTCAGCCGGCGGTCCGGAGGATGACGCCTCGGTCCATGACGCCGTCGCCGAGGCGGTGCGGATCGTCCGGGAGTCAGGACTGCCGAACCACACGGATTCGATGTTCACCACCATCGAGGGTGACTGGGACGAAGTGTTCGCGGTGGTCAAACGAGCCACGGAGGCCGTAGGGCGCTACGGCAGCCGGGTCTCGCTGGTCATCAAAGCGGACATCCGGCCGGGCCACTCCGGCGAGCTGACGGGCAAGGTGGAGCGCCTGGAACAGGCCATCGGCCGGTCCCGGCCTCCAAGCCAGGGCTAGAACCAAGCGGGGCCCGGGGCTACCGCCGGGTCCGGGCAGCTGGGAGACTGGGGCATGATCGAGCATCAACCCGCAGCCGGCTGGGTCGCCGTCGAGGACTTCCTGTCCGACGTCGTGGTCCGCCCGGACAGCGCCCTCAAACGTGCCGTGGCCGCCGCCGCGGAGGCAGGCATGCCGCCCATCGAGGTGACGGCCAACGCCGGCAAACTGCTGAAGCTGCTGGTGCAGCTCTCCGGTGCCCGCCGCGTGCTGGAGATTGGAACGCTGGCCGGCTTCAGCACCATCTGGATGGCCCGGGGACTGCCCGAGGACGGACGGCTAGTCACCTGCGAATATCTCCCCAAACATGCGCAGGTGGCGCGGGCAAACCTTAACGACGCCGGGCTGGGCCACAAGGTGGATATCCGGGTCGGCGCGGCGCTGGAGACGCTGCGCGAGCTGGAAGCGGAAGGCGCGGAGCCCTTCGATTTCGTCTTCATTGACGCGGACAAGGAAAACAACCCGCAGTATCTGGACTGGGCGATCCGGCTGGGGCGCCCCGGCACCACCGTCGTGATGGACAACGTGGTGTGGGAGGGTGCCGTGCTGGACCCCACCCTGGACCCGGTGAATGCGCCGGGCATCATCAGCGCGCTGCAGATGATGGGCGAGGACCCGCGGCTGGACGGTACGGTCATCCAGACAGTGGGCTCCAAGGGCTGGGACGGCTTCGCCCTTGCGGTGGTCCGCTAGGCACAACGGTGCTGGCAGGATTTTCTGTGCACCTCATTCACGGGTTGTTCGGATGCGGCCGATGCGCATTCGATCCATGGCGAGCACCGTCAGCACATGGCCAGGTATCCGCACCCTGTCTCCGGTTTCGGGCAGGCGGCCCAAACGGTTGATCACGACGCCGGCCACCGTCTCGTACTGACCCTCTGGCAGCTGTATGCCCGACACCGACTCGAACGCCTGCAGGATCAGGCCGCCGTCGACGTCCACGGACCCGTCGGACACTCTGACGCGGTCCTCGTGGTCGGTGCCGGCGTCGAACTCATCGTAGATTTCGCCCACCAGTTCCTCCACGAGATCCTCAAGGGTGACGATGCCGGCTGTACCGCCGTACTCGTCCACCACCAGCGCGATGTGATGGCCCAGTCTGCGCATCCTGTTCAGTGAGGGCAGCACCCGGTTGGTGCCCGGCAACGGCAGAATCTCACGAACAATTTCTTGCACCGTGCCCTCGCGATTCCCTTTGTCCAGGGGTATCAGGTCACGGATATGGATAAAACCGAGGACATCGTCGCTGGTCCTGCCGATCACGGGATAGCGCGAATACGGGCCTTCCCTGACCTTGCGGCGTGCATCCGCAAGGCTCAGGGTGCCTTCAATGAAGACCACCTCGGTGCGAGGGCGCATGACCTCCCGCAGCAAACGATCCCCGGCTCCAAACACATCGGTGAGGATGTTGCGGCTATTTTCTTCCAGCATCTCGCTCTGGGCGACCATGTCCGAGAGTTCCTCCGAGCTGACGCTCTCCGATTTTTCATTCGGATTGCCGCCGAAGAGCCTGACCAGCGCGTTGGTTGAGATGGACAGCAGCCAGATGGCCGGTCGCACAATTTCCGAGAAGATGATCAACGGCGGAGCCAGAATTTTCGTAAGCCCCACTGCATTTTGCATGGCCAGCCTCTTAGGTGCCAGCTCTCCAAACACCAAGGAAAGGTAGGAGACCAGCAACGTCATGCCAATAAAGGACACCGGTTCTGCACCGGAGCCCAATCCTGAGTCCTCAAGGAGAGGCACGAAGTCGGTGCAATGGTGGAGGCGCCATAGGCGGCTGAGAGAAAGCCGCAAAGCGTCACACCAATCTGAACGGTTGAGAGAAAACGGTTTGGGTTCCGAGCCGGCTCCGCCGTCCTGGCGCCGCGCTTACCCGCGCGTTCAATCTGACGCACCTGGCTCTCGCGCAGGGAAACGAGCGCCATTTCCGTGGCGGCGAAGACTCCGCCCAACAGCACAAAGAAGAGAACTAACGCGAAATTGAGCAGCGTGCCACTATCCACAAACCGACACTCCCGAGCTCGCCGCCGGCAATTGCCTGCCAAGCGGGAGGAGGCTCGAGCTGGGCGGGCAAAGCCCCGCGTCCACCGGCCCGGTCAGCACGTTGCTTTGTTGCAGGTTTCTTTCGGACCGGGATTTCCGGCCGGCGCGTTGGTTTACGACGCTGGGTTCGAGGTGGACCAGCGCGTTCGCGGGCGGGCGGTGTTCCGCGATGGATCTGATTGTCAGGTGTCTGTCCGTCCGGCATTTACCGCACCGTAGCGGGCTGTCAGGGGGCGGGTGCCGCCCGAATGTCAGGCAGGTGCTGGGGCCGATGGACATGGTCAGGCTCCGGAGGGGCAGCTGGCCAGGATGTAGTCGGCGGCGGCCGGGCCCACCATCCGCAGACAGCTGTCAGCGATGTCAATACCGCAACGGTGCACGGCGGCCACCAGTGACTCTCTTCCGCCGCGTGCATTGTCGACCCCCGTTCGGCTACAGCGGCGTCCCTCGCCGGCCGTGCACGCGACCGAAAAGGGGATCCGCCCTGATGCGTTGGGGTCGGGTTCCATTTCGAATCTACGCATCGCCGCCCCGCCTGTCCAGAGCCAGAACAATCCGCGCCATGCTGGCCCCGGTGGCGCATCGTGTCGTTTTGTCTCTGGATATCGAGGTCTCCATGCCGCAAGCTGGTAAGCATGCTGATTGTCCCTCCCGGCGGGGTGGTCAGTTCCTACATACCGGGAATCCGATCTGTACCTCTGCGGATTTTGCTGCGGGGGTCTGGACCGCTGAATGAAGGAAGTAGCCATGGTTTTCTTTCACAAGCAGGAGCTCCAGTACAAGTCCACACCGGATAAGCCAGACGCCGTTTACGCCCGCAAACTCCAGGAGGTCTTGGGCGGCCAGTACGGGGAAATCACCGTGGCCTTGCAGTACTCGTTTCAAGCGTGGAACGCGCACATCCCGGGAAAGTACCGGGACATGCTGTTCGGGATCGGCGCGGAAGAATACGGCCACGTCGAAATGCTGGCCACCATGATTGCCCAACTGCTGGAGAAGGCACCTCTTGGCATCACCGAGGACGCCGTCCAGGATGATCCGACGGTATCGGCCATCGTTGGCGGCACCGACGTCCAGCAGGCTATTGTCGCGGGAGCCGGTGCGCGGGCGGAAGACAGCAACGGCAACCCCTGGCAGGGCAGCTACGTCACCGCCAGTGGCAATATGCTGGCCGATTTCTGGGCCAACGCCAACGCGGAAATGCAGGGCCGGCTCCAGGTGGCCCGGCTGTACCACATGACGGACGATCACGGCATCCGCGATATGTTGTCCTTCCTGCTTGCCCGGGACACCATGC